>CAMKYP010000001.1 GCA_946477505.1 uncultured Dechloromonas sp.
GTCAGATGTGTATAAGAGACAGTCCCTAAAGGCCGCAAACACCCTGCCGTTGCTTTGCTTACTTATGACAAGTATAACTTCTTCAAGTGACTATAGACAAGTTCCGCGAATCAGCGACAACTCAATCAGACAAACAACAAAAGGTCCGCCTTCACCTGCCCCTCTCCCAAGGCCAAGTCTCCACACCATGGCGGTTATGGACCTTGCGCACCATCTTCTTCGACAGCTTGTCGGTGATGCAATCAATGAACGTCATGGATTTCGCGGCAAAGAAATCCCGTTTGTCGGGGGCGCGTTCGTACGTCAGCCCTTCATGAAGCGCCATCATCTCGGCACGCTCCTTCAACACGGCGGAGGCGTTGAACACCCAGTCGACAAAGTCGATTTCCTCTGGCATCCAGTGACCGGCTGCTCGTTCAAGATAGTCAATCGCCCATTCCGGGCCAAGCACATTGCTGGGATGCCAGTACAGATGCTCCGTCAGCACCGTGCGCCCGGTCAGCCCCTCGGCAATGTAGGGGTTGGCGGCAATACCGCGCCGCAGATAGGTGCAAGCCGACACATAGTCCCACTCCCGGAAGGCGATCAGTGCCGCTTGGTACCAGTGCGCCGGTGAATTCGGGGCGCCTTTCAGATATTCCTTCATGGCCGCTTTGTGGTCGCCCTTGAGCAAGGCGATATCGCCCAGCAGGAAGCGCACACCAATGTTGTCCATCGGGCACCAGGCCAGCATTTGTTTGGCTAGCACCATAGCTGCCTCGCCCTCCCGCCGGTAAATCAGACCCAGCAGGCTGCCATGCGCCAAACGCAGGAACGACCGATTGTCGATTTCTGACCAGGTGATCTGTCCTTTGAAGCCCTTGGGGATGAGCGCCTGTGCCTGGTGGTAGGCCTGTTCATAAACTTCAGTGGCCTCATCTTGAAGCCCCAGCGCCCACAGCCGGTTGGCAATAAAGTTCTGGATTTCCAGATTGTAAGGCTTGACTGCTTCCAGCTTACGAGCTTGCATCAGGGCCTGCTTGTGGGAGAGTTGCCCCGCTTCGAGCTGGTCGATCAGCGCATCGAGCGCGTCTTCATCCTGCCAATTGCGCGCGAAGCGGCCGTACTGGGTGGGTTTGCCCGTTTCCGGGTCATCGAAAACTTCGATGGTAAACAGCAGTGTGTTTTGCGCCAGATCGGCATTAGGCTTGGCCAGGTCAGATTTCTTCTTGAGCATGTTCGGATCCATAGGCTTCAGGGGTCATGGGCGTGGTGCCAACCTTGCCTGCTTGAGTGGTAAAAGTGCGGCCGTTGTTGGCGATATAGCGGCGCAAGTCCGGCGCCAGTGTCTCTGGCACGATCAGCACCGTGAGCCCCAAGGCTTCCGCCATACGTTCGATAGACGACAGACGCGGATCGCGCTTGCCACTTTCGATTTCCGACAGGTGCTGGGGCGACATCCCCACCCTGGCGGACAACATTTCCAGCGTCAGGCGACGCTGGTTGCGCTGGCGGCGCAAGAAGGTGGGAATCAAAGTGTCCATGGGCGAAGCGTAGCGCAACGGCAGCGCAATCACTCATACGATCGTGTGAATTCGTCACCAAAAACGCAAAAAGACCTCGCCCTCACCCGCTGCCCTGAATCGGGAGTAGATGAAGACGCGGCCGAATTGGATGACTCTGTCGTCACGTGGGTGCGAGTCAGCGCGGCACGCCGCGCCATTTGTCAAAGCTGCGCGTTGGTTCAGCCCAGGCAGCAGGCTTTGCAGTTTGTTTCAAAATCGCTCGTTGCAAAGCAACCAAGAAGCCTCAACCTCCCGCCGAGTGACGAGTCCCGGCAGCACTTTCCCGCCGCCGTAAATCCATCGGCACAGTTCTGCTCCGGCTGCGTTCCAGTCCCGCTGATTGATCCGGCGTCGCAGCGTTGATGTTTGTAGCCGTCCCGCGCCAAGATTGAACGTGAAATCCACGATAGCCGCGAGCCGCCTCTCGGGCTCGGTGGCCAGCACCGGGCAGTAGCGCAGCGTGGCGGCGAGTGCCGATTGGAGGTCGCGGGCCAGATAGACCTCTGCTTCAGCCTTCGTGATCGGAGGATGCTTTGGATCGCAGAGATGGCCGTACCCAATCGTCCAGAAACCTGCGGGGCAGATGTAGGGGACGGCGGCGATCTCGACTCCACGCTTGACCCTGCGTTCGAACCCCTCGAAGCGTTTGGCCAGTTCAACAGCGGCCTGCGGCACCGTCATGACCGCACCCGATCAAACACACGCCCCAGGAACCAGAAGTTCAGCACTCCAGCCCACAGCGCCTGATCGGCCTCAGTCCATGCGTGCAGCACCGCCGTCCCCCAGCCAGCGCCAGCACTGACGGCCGCCACGAACGCCGCCGTCTTGGCTGCACAGTACAAGGCCATAAACCAGTAGGTGATCACCGGCCGCACGCCGACCGACAAGGCATCGGCCCAGCCGACGCCCGACTTCTGCCCCTGAGCCGCCACGGCATCCCGCAAAGCCTCGACAGCCCCCACGTTCCAAGCAGCATCTGAAGCAGCGCCGATCTCAGCCATGCGCTGGGCTCCGCGCAACTTCTCGAACTCCAGCGCCTTGTCCTGCATTGCCAGTTCGTGACCTCGTTCACCTTTGCGGTCGAGCCACTTGAGGAGTTCGGGTGCCAGACGGAAGGCCCCGCCGAGGAGCCCACCAAGCAGTGTCTCGATCATTGGGGACCTCCCATCAGCTTGAGCTTGATGGCGGCACCGACTAGCAGCGCGGCCAGCAAGCCAGTGGTGATGACCTTAATGGTCGTTTGCCAAGCGGTATGGCGCGCTTCACGCCAGGCTTCGAGCAGATCACGCAGTTCGCGGATATCGCGCGCAGCGTGGCCGTTTTCCAGTCCGAGGTGGGCCAGACAGCGCTCGGCCCCACGTTCGGCAGCGCGGTCGAGCAGATCGTCGAAGTCCTCCTTGCGCAGCAGGAGCATGTTCTCGACGAGTGCAGGGGTTTCTTGATCAGGCATGGTGCTCTCCATAAAGAACGAAACCCGCCCGGCGCTTGAGCACCGAAACGGGTTTCAGGGGGTAAAGAAGGGGTTGCGGGTTAGATTTCGATGATTTCGGTGGGCAAATCGGGCGCAAGACCTTCGATCACGCCATCGCGCACAAACACGTTGCGACCGACCAGATCCGGGCTGCCGCCCCGCGCCTTCAGCAGACCACCGCCCGGCAAAACCACGGTGGCCACGTTGGCAGACACGGACTGAACGGCCCCGACCTGCAAGGCCGGATCGGGGATCAGTGCCAAGAACTCCTTGAACAGATTACGCATGGCACTCCACTCCCAGGCTCTGGTAGACATCGGGCAGCCCCACCTCGACACTGGTCGAACGGACCAGCCCCAGTCGGATTTGCCCGCCGTCCTCGTACTGGACGTAGGCGCCCGGGCGAATAATCCCGGTCGTCGGCAATACCGGCAGACGCAGCCCAATCTCCTGTTGCCGTCCTGTGTCCGACAGAATGGAAATACCGCGCTGACGTGCGGCCGCCGCTGTCGTGATCAACGGATCGGTGACCATAGGGGCCAGCAAGTCACCAGCGGAACCGGCGCGCGTCACCTGACCCAGCACGCCCTGTTCCTGACCACTGACGAAGACCTGGTTGTAGGCCGGCTTGTCTTGCCAGCGTATCGACTCCCGGCTCATCGCGGCTGCCGGCAGGATGAAGTCCGGCGTTACCTCACCCCAATTCCATGGCGCCATGGGGTACAGCGGCCGCACCTGAAACGACATCGCACGTGGGTGCGGAATCAGATAGGCCCCTGCGGCACGCGCCAGGGTGGCCAACGCGCTGATGAACGTCCCCTGATGCGCAAAGACACCGGCAGGCACATGCCACGCTTCCAGCCCATAGTCGATGCTCCAACCCAAGGGGATGCCGTTCAAGGTCAGCACATCGTCGAAGAGTTGCTGATGGGTACGCGCCTCCGGGTTATTGAAACTCATCGTCGCGGCATAAGGGGCGTCCAACAGCGCCTGTCGGCCACGCCCACTGAGCCGCAGCATCGTCTGGCCGAAGCTGCGTTCACGGCTCAGGTTTTCTGCGAGGATGCGAAACTCGGTGCCATTGATCCAGGCTGATAGCTCGACAGGCCCCGCACTGGTCGGCTCGACCAAGGCCTGTGCTGCGCCGGGCAAACTGGCTTCGAATCCCCATACCCAGGAACCGGCATCCAGGCGCAAGGACATCGACAAAGTCGGGATCACGGCGTTGTCCGTAACCCGCTTCAAGGTGCAATCATTGAACACGAGATAGACCCTCTGGATGGCGACGATCACCGTGCCACCCACTGGGGGTGGCAGCGGCGAGTAGCCGTCGCACTGGAATAACAAGGCCCCATCACTGGCGATCGCCGAGGCGAACACCAGATGCGGGCTCAGCGAATAGCACCGTGTCGGCGGATCAACCGGAGGCAGGACCACCCCGGAAATCCCCGGTGGCGGAACACGCGCATCTTGGTAGCGTCCCCCCCAGAACCATGAATCGGGACAGCCTACTTGGTAATCACTTCCCAAGCCACGCACTAGCGTTACCGCCACTTGCCAGACCGCCTGCCGGCTGGCACGAACCGACCGATCGCCATCCTGTTGCCGGCAATGCAGTCCAACCGAGGCACGCTGGGCATCCTGCTGCGGCGCCAGCCAATCCCGCCACAGGGGTGTCGCGTCCTGCTGCCTAAGCGGACTGAACCAAGGCAAAGGCGTGGCTGCCTGTTGCCCTTGCAACACGCGCAACGCATCTGCCTGCAACACCGCAGGCAGCCGATGCTCGACCCCGTGAGGCGCCCTTTGCGCGGCTTGCCAGCCCCCCAGCCAGCCAGCCTGCGCTTTATGGGCGTCCTGCTGTCCCTGCTGGATGCCACGCTCTGAGGCATTGGCCGCTTGCCAGCGGCCACGCCGTTGCGCCACGGTCGGTCGTGCCGTCAGGGAGGCATAGCGCAGCGTCGTGCTCATCGAGGTCAGCGTCGGCATCACGCCATTCAGCGTGAATGGGAAACGCGGCGCGATTTCGATATGCGGCACCCCGGCCCCGGGTGGCGGAATGCCAACAGGGGTCGCGGCAAACTCGGCCCAGTTTTCGACTTGGGTGCAACCGAAACTGGACGCATCCCAGCCTTGGGCTCTGGCGAAACTGTGAAACAGCCAGGGCCGGGCCACCCCGAAGGCCGTGTCTTGCCAGCCCTCCGGAAACGCCCGGCTCTCCCACGCGAAGTAAAACGGTGTGTTGAGTGCCGGCGGCTGATTCAGGAAAGCCTGAACGAAGTCGAAATCGACCGTGGCGCCCTGGGTGTCGGCATCGAACACCTTGGGACGTGCAAGGGTTGTCGGTGGCGCGATGCCCTTGGGGGACACCGTGGCCGCCAGGTTGCGCACGCCCGCCCAGCCAAACCGGGTGCTCTCACCCGCAGTCGCTGTCAGCGGTTGACCGCTCCCCAAGTGGAAGGCGGTATTGGTCGCCGTCGGCGGCGCATCGTAGGGCGACTCAAACTTGAAATCGATGCTGCCCGTCGCACCAATCCGGGGTTTGCCAGTGATCCGTGAGGACTGCCACCCCACCGGGAAGAGCTGCGGCGGCTTTTTGATCCGCTCGATCCTGCCGAAACGGCTGCTGTCGCCCACTGTGGCCGCCGTGACGACCATAGTCCCGCCAAAGTAGAAGGCAGTGTTCTGGCTGGTCAGTGGGGCATAGGCACCTTCAAAGGTAAAGTCCCGACTGGCCCCGCTGTTGGCCATCGCGGGCCAGACGCGCACCGCCTTGGAAAGCGCCAGGCTATCGATGCCTTGGGGGGCCACGGTGCGGGCCGCGTTGGCCACGCCGGCCACGCCAAACTTGGCGTCCGTCCCGACGGAAACGCCGGCGGCCAGGGTATCGCCACTGAAATGGAAGGCGACGTTGGCAACGCTGGGCGTGGCATACGGCTGATCAAAGGCAAACCAGACCGCCGCCCCGTTTTGGTCGGGGTAATAAATCGAGTGGGTCAGCGCGACCCGGCTCGACGACCAGCCTTGGGGAGCGACCGTCCAGGCCGCATTGTCGAGGCGGGGAAAGCCGAACTTGTTTTGGTCGCCCAGCCCGACGCCGGCGACCGGTAATGCGCCCGCCATGGCTTCTCCTGTTCAGGCTGGGTCAGTGATGGATCAGGTATTGCGCGCGTCGTAATGCGCCTGCACCCGTGCTGGCGGCAGCACATAGTTGTAGGCCGCGAACTCCCCGATCTGCCCCTGAAAGCGTTCCGAGATGGTCGGTGCGGTGGCCGATGCGTTGGCACCGATGCACAGCCAGGTCGCGGTGCGGTAGGTATCCGGAAACACCGTGGCCGTCTGCTCGTTGGCCTGCACGCCATTGATATACAGACGGGTCTTTTTCTCGACCCAAGGGTCGTAGGTCACCGCCAGGTGATAGGCCGTGCCAGCCACCAGGTTGGGATGGACAAAGAACACTGTCGTGGTCGTGCCGGTCACATCGACGATCGACAACTGCAGATTGCCGCCGACAAGGGACAGGTACATCGGCGGGTTGCCGTTGTAGATGCGCAGCAACCAGATCCGGGTGGTCCCCGTCACCGAAGACGGCCGCACGAAACACTCGACCGTGAAGGTCGTGGCCAAGGTGCTGAAGTTGTTAAGCAGCAGCGACCCATTGCTGGTAGTGATCGCACTCGACCCAGTCACGAAGCCCGTGGCATTGAAGACGGGGTTCCCCTCGTACCAGGCAAAGTAATCCTGCTGACCCAGGGCATTGATCGGGCGCTGGCTCTGCAGCTCGTTCATCCGGAAGTAATAGACCGGATTGTCCGCTTCGATCTCGGCCATGTAGCCGGCGTACTTCGGCGGCACCACATGCGTGTCCCAGTTCTGGTACGAATCGTAAAAACTCGCCACCTCCGCATCGCTGAAGGTGCGGTAGTACATCGCGGCCAAACCGAAGCCCCCGCCATGCGCCGCCGGTACCGCACCCCAACCGGAGCCATGGCCATGCGTAGGGGTGCCATAGCCGCCAATGGCCAGCGCATCGAATCGACGCGCGGCCCCATTGGGCTGGTTGGTGGTGGCGAGGTAGTCCCAGTTCTCGTTGGTCGGGTTGTTCGAACGCAGCCAGCTCCACAAACGGCCGCCTCCGGTGATAGCGGTGGACTGCACCAGCACGCCATTGACGTAGAGCTTTACCGTGGCGTCCTGCTCGTAGGTCACCATGACGTGGTAAATCTCGCCGGCCACCACCGGCGCCGAGGCGCGCACGATCGAGAGGTTGCGGGTGCTCAGCGCCAGACGCACATTCATCACGGCCGAGGTCACCTCCAGCGTCGGCCCGGCCGTCATGCCGTAGTAGCCCCAGTAGTCGTCGTACCCGTAGTAAGCGTGGTCGTCCGAGTCCCGCCGTCCGCCCCACATCATGATCAGGGCCGTTTCGCTGGGTGCCGGCGCTTTGAAGATGTATTCCCAGGTCAGGTTTGTGTAGTTCTCCGGCGGACTGGCCTGATTGCGACCGTTTACCGCGCCTTGGCCTGCCCGAATGAACAGACCGTTGTTGTTGGCGGTGGGCGACAGGTGCCGACCGGACTTCAGGAAACGGATTGATCCCCCGACCCGGGTGTCCGGATAGAAATCGAAGCCCCAGAACTGCTCGGTGGTCTGCAGCATGTTTTCTGCATGGCCGAGGATGTTGGAGCGGAAGTAGCGGTAAGTCGCGCCGTTCAGGTAGTCGGCGTAACTGACCAGCATACCGAGCGACGACTCACGGCAGCGCCGGGCCCAGAAGGCCGATTGCGGCGCCAGATTGCCCTTTGTGTTGATCGGCAGGATGCGGTCCCAGACCAGGGCGTTCTTGTACGGCGGGCCACTGGGGTCATAAGACATGACCAGGAACTCGCGGTTCTCATTGAGGCCATTGAAGGCGTAGCCGCCATTCTGGTCGGTCGTGGTGTAGCCCACCTTGTAGAAGGTGTCGCGCTCGAACAGCAGCACCGGACGATCCGCCTGGGCGACGCCGTCTTCCGAGACGATGCCATAGATACCGCCGGAACCACCGATGTTGATGCGCGACGGGATCGGGTAAGTGGTCGACTTGGTGGTGGCGCTGAATTTGTAGTCGCCATTGGCTGCCAGCACCGGTCGGTACACCATGGCCTGCCGGTTCCAGGTCACGTTGTCCGGGGACGAGTCGATGCAGAAATCCACCGAGTTGGCAGGCACCACCGAGTTGCCGTTCAACGCGGTCTCGGAAATGTTCGCCAGCAGGAAATCCCACAGCACTGGGTCGGTGTAGGTGAACTGAACGAAGCGCCAGGACGTGGTGGTCTGGTAATCCGGGTAATTCACCCCGCAATAGGTGGCCGAGGCGGTATCGATGTCGATCAGATTGGCCAGTGGGAACGAAGTGCCGTTCATCAAACCCGCCGAAATCGACAAGCTCACGCCACTGGTCAGGGGATTGCCGCTGGCGTCATGGGGCTTCAGGGTACGGAAGATCAACTGCCCGTAGTTGTAGGTGTTGATACTGCGAAAGTAGAGCCGCCAGAAGCGGACCGGGGTGGTCATGCTCGCTCCCTCACAGACGGAAGATCTTGTTGATGCCGTTGTCCCAAGTGACGATGATGTCGCCGCCATTGGGGGTGATCGGCAGACCGGTAGCCGTATCGATGTAGGCGATCAAGGGCGAAGCCGCCTCGTCGGGCGTGATGCCATCGGTGCCCAGCACCTCGCGGTAAATCACCAGAGCCTCGATCGAGGGGCCATTGACCGCCGCGAAAGTCACGTCCTGCGCATCGGCGGCACCGTTGGTGCTGGTCTTGTTGGTCAGCGTGGTGGGCGCGGTGATGCGTGCTGCTGCCGGGATGCTGGCGAAGAACTCGTGCGTCGAAGCAAAGGCGTAGACGGCCGTGTCGACCATGACCACCTTGATGGCGTCGGTGAGCCAGTTCAGTTGTGCTTCGAGAAAGCGCTGCCGGCCCTTGTCGTAAAGGCTGTTTGCCATGAATGGCTCCTGAAAGTGGAATGGAAATGAAACTTGTGCCCTGTCGCAGATCGCGACCGGATCTGGCTCAGCCGAGAACGGCGTTGGCCATTTGGGCGTAACCGCCCGCGTAGAGCTGGGTCTGCTCAAAGCGGATCTCGCCGTCGCCGGCAAGATCGGAACAATCGAGGTCCATCGCGGTGACGTCCTCGCCATTGACCAGGCGCGCCCAGGTCGCCAGCCCCGAGGCGGTGATCAGGGCGTTCTCCATGGCGGTTAGCACCAATTGGCCGCCGACCACGTTGCCGCAGGGTCGAGTCAGACGCACCTCGACCAACATGCCGCTGGTCGGTGTGTCGGCCGGCTGTGCCGGGCGGACCCCACCGTAGATCCGCACCCGGGCGGGCTGCGTACCCCGATCCAAAAAAGCCCGGGTGCTTTCGATCCGGGCCAGGCGATGTTCGGTACTGAGCGTGATCGTCATGGGACCACCTCGGGACGCAGTTGGTCAGCAATCACCGCGCGGTAATGGTGCTCATGATCGTGCGCCACGACGATGAAACGCTGGTCCGGGTCGAGATGATCGAAACAGTAGCGACCATCCGGCGCACTCCACCCCTCGGCCACCAGCAGATTCGTCTGGGCACTGAAGAGCTGCACCCGCCGCACCAGGGGTCGGTTCGGCGTGCCTTTTTCCTTGACGCTGCCGACGATGACGCCGTCGCCACCGAAGTGGATATTGCGCACATACTGCGGCAAGTCCCGCCACTGGGTGTCGTAACCACCAGCACGGTCCCACATCGCCGAATTCGGACTGTGCCAATGCGGCAGATCCGCACAACGCGCCCCGGGCGCCGTATTGAGCAGCAAGGTGCGTTCGTGCGGCGCCTGCGTAAATTCCTCAGACACCACCAGGTCACCGATGATCCAGTCCTGCACCGCAGCAACGCTGGCCTTGCCCCACTGGATGTAGAGCGTGGCACCGCGCGACACGCCATTGACGAAGTGGTCAACGGAGTCCCCCGAGCGACTGAACTGGAACGGGTTCGCACCCGGCCAGTTGTGCTCGACCCGATAAGGCACGATGGTCACCGTCAACTGGGTTTCACCCGTCGTCGGCCAGGAGTCCTGATAGCTGTTGGTGCTCCAAACCGTCTTGAGTTCCAGGGGCTGGCCATCCACCTCGTAGGTCCGCGTCACCATCCCGGTCGCGTTGCTGCCGTCGTAGCCGGTGTTGCACCAGAAGCGGAAGTTCAGCGGCGACAGGGGCTCGTGCCCCAGTTCAATCTCGCAGGCCCAGATCCCGGCCACCGCCCAGCCGGAATAGACGCCGATATCGACCGCATCCGAGCCCAGGGCCTTGGTGATGTCGATCGACCCATCGGGCGTGGTGTAGGTGTTGCCGGCGATGCGCACCCAACCGGTCGAACTGCTGACCTGTGCGCCCGAGGTGCCATCGAAGGTGTCCGAACCGCCATCACCCCAGGGATTGCCATCCTTGGACACGCCATAGTTGTTGAAGAAGGGCACGGTGTTGCCCGTGCCCAATCGAGGCAGTAACAGAAGGCTCATGGTTCACCGCCAGGGCCCGGTAATGTCGAACGCCACCTGCGCGCCTTCGGCCTCGGAACTGTATTGGGTGCGTACCAGCAGAAAGCGTCGACCGGACTGGCCGACGACGTTCTCGACGATGGTCTGGTCGGTATAGGGCCGATCCTGGTGCATCCAGTACATGCCCGGCATCATCCCGCGCAGGTGTCCGTCTTCCTGCCGCACATAGGTCGGCATCAGCCACAGGCTGTAGTCAGCCCCATTGGGAAACGGCAGATTGCCGCGTCCGCACACCTGCTGACCGTTGTTGGTGTTGAGCGATGTCACCCCCCATCGCACGTAGTTGCCGACCTGCGTGTGGTTGCGCAGGATGACCTTGCCCCCCACATCCAGCGAGTGGGTCAGTCCATAGCCGTTGTACTGCCCGGGGTAGCTCGAATACTGATTGTTGATGCTCCAGTAGCGGTCATCGGCGCACAGCACCGTGTGGTAACGGTCGCCAGGCTTGAAGCTCTCGATGTCACCAAAGCAATAGAAATTGCGGCCGTACCAGTTGTACCCCGCCGCATTGGTCACGAACAGGAAGAACAGGCGGTCGTCGCCCACCAGCACCCAGTTGCGGTTGCCGCCACCGCTGTCGCCATAGTTCTCGTAGCCACCTTGCTGGGCGTGGTACCACTTGTGCCAGCCCCACTGGTTGGCTTCCCACTGTGTCCAGTTCTGGTTCGGCTTGCTCGGGTCGAACGGGGCTTGCGCCCCGACAATGGTCCCGATGTCCGCCATATCTTCGACGATACCGACGTTGGCCCACTTGGCCCAGGTCGTGCCATAGGACGCCCCTTTCAGGCTGTCGTCGATCAGCAGCAGGTTGCCTGGTGACTGCATATGGCGACTGCGGTAGGCACGCTTGTGCGTGGTCGCGAACGCGATCTCCCACCCCAGCGGTGCCACCTTGGCCGACAGGCTGGTGGCCGTGGTGGCAGGTGATGTCGGGGTGCCCGTGACCGCATAACTGAAGGTAGTGGCGGTGACCGCGAGCACGCGAAACTGGCCGTTGTAAGCGGCTTCGTTGGCCCCCTCGATCAGCACCACCTGGTCTTTGAGATAGCTGTGGCCGGTGGTGACCGTCGCCGTGGCCAAGCCATCGGCAAAGCTCAGACGGTCGATCCCCTTGAGGTTGAAGCCGTTAACGAGCACCGCATCGAGCATGTTGACCAGATCGCCCCAGGCGTTGGACACCTGCGGGGCGCCAGCCATGCCACTGTTGAAGTATTTGACGCTCAAATCAGTCATTTATTTCTCCACTCAAGGCGTGTCCACATCACCGCGCAACAGCAAGGAGAAGGCATCGTCGGGTACCGTTTCCGGTCCCTGCTGAACCGTGCGCACCACCCAGACGGGAAACTGCGCACCAATGGTGTTGAAGCGCAGCACGTTGCCGGTTGCCCATCCGTTGCCCCAACCGAGCGCCGGCAGGAAGAAATACGGCACGCCGGTTGACGGGTTGTTCGGGGCGCAGTCGGTGCTGGTGTTGCCGGATGCGATCACGCCCACGTTTTCACCGATTACCTCGAAGGACGTGCTGTTGGTGAAGCGCACGATCCAGCGCTCGGTCAGCGCACCCCGGTTGGTGACACGGATCGGGTACTGGGTGTTGTTGAAGGTGGCCGTGGCCGATCCACCCGACAGGCTGTCGGACCACGCGCCACTCCAGGAGGCTTGGTCGAACACCAGGCTGACTCGGGCGAATAGATCGCCGGCCATCAAGGCGCTGGCCACGAAACTGCCGGAACGGGGATCGCCCGGCGTGGCGAGCGGATAGTCATGGGTCAGTGCGCGCGTGAAACTGATCTCGCCGTTGATCTGCGCATCTCGGACCACCGCCATGTCCTCGATGCGGTGCTCGATGGTGACGGGCTGGCTGTAACCACCGACATTGCTGAAGGTCACTGTCCCGGCTTCGAGGTCGGCTGTGTAGCCCGTCGGAATCACCACACCATCGTTGCCCACGATCCGGACCCGGGACAAACGAACCCGACCGCAGTCGATGGTCTGACCGTTGATGACCGAGGTCGTGATGCGTCCGGTGTGGCCCACCACCGCAAACCCACCCGGGCGGAAGATCGGTACGCGCCCATCGCTGGGCAGGCGTACCGGGTCGATGCCCAGCAGATCGGCGTCCAGCGGCAAATAGCTGTAGGCCACCGCGCTGTAGCGCACACTGGACGCTGCGACAGGTTCCGGCTTGAAGATCTTGCCGTCGGCACTGACGTTGCTGGCATCGAACCAAGGTTCCGATTCATTGCCGGCCGCCGTGACCACACTCCCGAAACGCACGCGCACCAGCCCCGTCTCGTAGTCCACCGCCCCACTGACGCCGGACGCATTGATGACACCATCAATGCCTGCCGTCACGCTTTGGGTGCCACCGACGGCCCGCGCGAACTGGATCGACAGCGACCCTGGTCGCAAGGGGGCCGCGCCGGTTCGAAACACGAATTCGCTCGAGATATTTTCACCGACGGTGGTGACGCAACTGGCCCGGGTGATCGCGTTGCTGACGCCGGTTGTCCAGGAGGTGAGCCTGACCTCGCCCGACAGGTAGTTGATCGTGCCTCGGGTCACCCAGCCGGCCGTGGTGTATTCCCGCAGCGTGCCTTGCCCGTTGTCGCCCCAGGGTTGTGAACCTGCCACCGTCAGCAAGACGGTGCCGGTCACCACCTGGGCTTGGACCCCAGGTACCAGGCGAAACGACGGGCTGAAGGTGAAGGTCTCGGACTGATTGCTGGTCGAGCCGGCGCTGTTGTAGCGCAGCTTGACGTAACCCGACTCGTCATTCGGATACAACGAGGGCGCATCGATGTACTGGATGCCGGCGTAGTTCAGCCGGAACATCTGCTGCCATCCGCCCGCCGTCGCCCACCCCAAGCGTTGTGCCGTGTAGACTGGTCGCGGGATTTTGATCGTGACATCCGGTGCGAAGAGAACTGCGCCCGTGTCGTAGTCGACCGCACCGATCACGCTGCCATTGAGCACCACGTTCCCGGCACCATCGTCCCGCGCGATCTGGGTCGGGTCGACCCCGTTCCACAAGCCGATGCCCATTTCCTGGATCTGCTTTTGCGTATAGACGCCCAAGCCCGTGATGTCGGTCAGCGTATTCCACTCGACTTCCAGCGACCCGGGCAGGATCGAGCCCAGCGTTGCCGTGACCGGCACCTGACCCGCCCCATTGCGGGACGGGTGCGCGAAGTTCTCTTCTTGTTTAGGGCCAGCGACGTAGTTGACCGTCAGCGTCGTACCCACAGCAGGCAGCAGAGTGGGCGCGAATTCCAACTGGTGCTGTGCGGCACTCAGGCTACCCGTGGCGGCGCCGGAGAGCGTGCCAGCAGTCGATGCCGTGGCAGTCTTGGTGCCACTGTGTTCCCACGAAACCGAAAGCGACCCCGGCTGCACCGCCAGGCCGGACGGCGGGTTGAGGGTCAAGGTCTGCGCAGCCTTCAGGCTGGTGCTCGGTTGCGCGGTTTCCTGCGTCGGGACGTTCCAGGTCAGCACCAAGGAGGAGCCGACATCTGGCAAGGCACCCAAGGTGACGACAAAGGCGCCCGTGTCCTTGTTGTAGGTGCCGGCGCCATAACTCGCGTCCAAGCCCTTGAGCGAACCGTTACCCGCGTCTGACAGCACATACCATCGGCCCTGGGCCATGTAGCTGATCGAGAAGGTGGCAGGCTGAGCCACTGGCAGGAGGGTGCCCACGTAGGACTGGCTGCGCGACTCCGGCGTGACCTGGATTTCCGAGCTCTGCGGAGCGCGCAGGATCTGGGCGGCCGGTCGGTAAGTGACCAGTTTTGAATTCGACATCGTGCCCGAGTTCAGCGCCAGGATGCCGTTGGCGTAGTCGATGGTGCCGATCGTGCCGCTGGCCGTCTTGAGCAATCCGGCGTCATCGAAGATCGTGATGCCGTCCGTGGCAATGCTCAGCGAACCGGGCAGGCAACCACCAGGCAAATTGAAGTTCGTCGCCGTCGTCCAGCCATGCGTGGCCGTGTAGCTGATCGAGGATGCGCCAGGTACCGGCAGGCCGGCCGCAGCATAGGGTGGCACAAAGGAAATCGGTGTCTCAGTCTGGGCGCTGGGCACCAGTTGCGTATAGATCGACGCCCCTTTGATCGTGAAATCTCCCAGGGACCCGGCGCGGGTCAGCGGCACCACCCCGACATAGGTACCGGCATCGGCCACCACCGTATCGCGGGTCTTGGTGCTGTTGGTCGCACGGGTGAAGAGTCGATTCGAGGGCGAACCGGTGAAGTCGTAGCGCAAGGCATCGCTGATATCGACGGTCACGACGTTGGCCGTGTAGTCCTGGTTGGTGTTGTAGGTGAAGGTGCGCTCCACGACCGACACCGAGGTGGCCCGGATGTACTGCTCTTTCTGGGTCGACAAGCCTTCGTTCTCGATCAGCACCAGCGTTTGACCGACGTTCGGAATGGCATCGGTGGTGCGCTGAAAGAGCTGGATCACCCGCTGTCCCGCGATATGGTTCTCGAACAGGTAGCCGGCCCACTCCGGCCCCTTGTTGAGGTAGGCCTCGATACGGACCTGCGCCTGCTCGCGGGTGTCGAAGGTTCGTTCGGTCGAGAACAGCGTGACGCTGACCCTGGGATCGGCAGGCGGTTCGGCCACGATGACGTTGGCCCCGAAATAGGTGTCGGTATCGTCGGTCTGCACCGAGACGAAGGACTTGCGCAAATTGACCCGACCGCCGGCACGATCCACCTCGGAAATGTCGGGAAAGATCGCGTTCGACACCCCATCGGCAATCGCATGACCAGTGGGCGCACCACCGCCCTCAGGCACATCCGCCATCACGGCAGATTTCAGCAGTTTCACGTCGCCGGATTGAATCGGCATCTCAGAGCTCCAGGAAGCGAAGGGTTAATCGGTAAAAGTCAGTGTCGGCACGTGCGGGGAAACCCAGCACCGGCTCGGCATCGATGACGGTTTCCGTGTGGCGGAAAGCCACCGTGAAAGCACGTCCATCCGCCAGGCTCAGCAGGAAACGGCCCGTGCTGTCGGTCAGGGCCACCGCCGCCCAAAGTCGCAATTGCTCGACTGTGGACCGCGTCACCCAGGCCATGTCAGGGGCGCCCACCAGGGTGATCGGTCGTCCGGCCAGACGAGTCGCTGACTGGATCAGCAAGGCACCCGTGATCAGGTAGGCGCTGCTGGCCACGTTCGGAGACCAGCTGTGCTCGTCGGTCCACAACAAATCGTCAGGCAGCAACAAGGCCACCGCATCGGCGAGGTTTGTCAGTTGCATGGGTAATCTCAAGCCGCGCGGCTACGCGCAGCATCCAGAAGTTGCAGAAGGCGAGATTCGTCGCGGGCATCGACGGCGGCACTGACCTTGCGCTCGCCGGCCGCCAGTTCCACCCGCACGGTGCGCCCGGGCGAGGCATCCGCTGGCAGCGTGGGACGAAGATCACGAAGATTCAACGAAGCCCCGTTAGGCTGGACCAAACCGCCCGTCGCAAACCCCTGCACCCGCTGCGCGAGGGCTTGGGCCGGGAGCGACAGGTTGTTGATCGCATCGAAGAACCCGGCACCGAAACGGGCCACGGCACCCCGGTTGATCACGTACTCCCCCGGCGTCAGCATCGCCGGCACAGTATCGCTGCGGGCCAAGGCGCTGCCACCATCGGCAAAGCCATTGACCTTCTGCTGCTTGGCACGCGCCAACTGCAACATCAGTCCCTTGATCTCGGCATCCTTGACCGGGATCTCAGCCTGCATCTGCTCATAGCGCCGCCAGAAGGCATAGAACGCCGACTCACTTTTGATCTTGCTGCGCTCCTGCAAGTAGGCCACCAGATCGCTTTTGAGCTTTTCGAGTTCGGCGCGTGCGACTTCGACGGCCGCTTCGTAACGCGCCACATCCCCAGCGCCTGCCACACCTTCCGAACCGGAATTGACCATGCCGCCGCCAGCAAAAGCGCGAATCAGCGCACCGTACTTTTGCACCGCCGCCTTGCGGATCACAAAGGCGCCGGCATCCAGCGTGCGCGGCACCGTGTCGTGATGCCCCGAGCCTGGCACCGTGCCGCCCGTCATCCGGGGGAAAGCCGGCGCGACCGTGCCACCCTCCGCAAAATGCTGAATGCCACGCCCCACCAAGCCACCGGTGGCGTTGACCTCCACCCGCTGCACATAGATGGTGTGGGTGCTCGAGGTGTTGGCGCCGTTCAAACTCATGATCTCCGAACGGGCCGCTTCCGCATTGGTGCTGACCTGATGCCGGGATTCGGTCTGGATGCGATCCAGCGCCTTGATCATCCCTTCGACGTTGGTGATCGCGGCCTGTGCCTTCTCGGTCGCCACTTTCAATTCGAACTGCGAATTCTGGTCGGCATAGGTCTTGAGCTTGTCGAGCGCCTCCTTGGCCTTGCTGACGTCCGCATCGACCGGCAGCCTCTTGCCCTCTTTGAGCAGCTGCTCGTACTCTTGCAGCTTCTTTTCCGCTTCCTGCAGATCGGCCTGAATCTTGAGGAGGAATTCCTTCTCTGCCAGCGCCTTGTCCAGGTCGGCAATCGCCTGATCGAAGCGGGTCTTGTCGGCATCGATCGTGACCTTCAGCCCATCCTTGAGCTTGGTCGTGATCTGGTCGATCTGGGTTTCGGTCTGCGTCAGGGTCTGCTGGATTTGCTCGCGGGCGGTCAGTGCCGATTGGGCAGCTTTCTGGTGAGCCGCGCTTTCCGCATCCAGCGTCTTGTTGAGCAACTCCTCCGAGGTCCGGATGGCACCGATGGCGCCTGCCACCTCGTTCTTACTCTGCACTGCGGCCTGGTCGGCAGCCTGGGATTTCTGGGCAATCTCGGCGCGCAGTGCATCGGCCTGACGCATCAACTGGTCGGCGGTGGCGTACTCCTGCTTGCGGTAGGCCTCGCGCGACTGCGCTTCGAGCTGCACGACCTGGGTCATGTTTTGCTCGGATTGTTTCTTGGCGTCCTCAGCGCGCTTGGCCTCGTTGGTTTGCGAGGTGGCCACCTGGGCGGCCAGGTCCATGGCTTTTTGGGCCAGTTGCCGGGCCAGCTCGAGTTCGCCGTTGGCCAGGGCCTCGCGAGCCTTTTCCTGATACTCAGCGATCTGGTATTTACGATCCTCGTTGGCCTGGAACTCGGTCATGCCCTGACGGGCAATCTCGCGGATGCGTTCCTCCGTCGTCATCGACAACTGGCGCTTCTCGTTCTCGATGCGCTGCACCTCAGCCAAGTGCCGATTGGCTTCGGCGTTCAAGGCATCGATGTGCTGTCGGTACTCCGACAACGCCTGGGTCATGGTCTGGCGCTTGGTGGCCAGGATCTCGTTTTCCACGCGGGTGACGTTGGTCGAGCGCTCGGCTTCGGTCTGCCCCTGGCGCTGGGCGGCCTCGATGCGGGCACGCCCCTCATCGTCGATCAGCTTCAGCGTCGCTGTGGTGGCCTGCTGGCGCAGGGTGGTTTGCTGCGTCAGCGCGTCAGTCAGCAGTTGCGTCGACTTGGTGATCAGCGCGGTTTCCGACTGGGTTTTGAGTTCCAGTGCGGTTTGTTCCTGCTGGTAGCGCGCCTTGACCGCATCGATCTGCCGTTGCAGGTTGGCTTCGACGATGCTGGTCAAGCCCTTGTAAGCATCGGCCATCTTGGCCGTGGCGTCATTGACGACCCCCTGCGCTTTGCCGACTGCCTGTTCGACTTCGCCCAAACGGGATTTCAGCTTCTCCAGTGCGCTGTGGACAGCCTCAACACCACGCCCGACCGCCTCCTGCGTCCCCTGGCGAACGGCTTCCAGCCGCTTGGCAATCTCCTCGGCGGCGGTCGCGGCGGTATTCATCGCACCCTTGGCCGCGTCCGCTCCCTTGGATGCGTCGGCGTACATCTGGCCGAAGATCTGGTTCATCTCGGTCAGGCGCTGTTGGTGGCGCCGGGTCGCCTCGTCAATGGTGTCGGACGTGAAGATCGCGGCAAAGGCTTCCCAGCGGTACTGCAACTGCTCGATCGCCTTGACCAGAATCTCCACCATGAAGATGCCAGCCTTCCTGACGATCTCGAATTTTTCCGAGAGCCAGGTGCCAATCTCCCAGCCGACCAGGAAGGACCCCAGTACGGCAAAGGCCGTCTTGAGTACGCCCACGCTGGCCACAGCCGCCGACACCGACAGGTTGGCCGTTGCCCATGCGGCAGAAGTCGCACTGGCGGCCGCGACGGCAGCGGCGCCGGCGGTTTGCCACGCGGTGATCAACGCCGGGATCAGACGGTAGATCAGCACCGCCAGACCAACTTCGGCGATGCGTTTCAACCACTGCATCACGGTATCGAGGTTCTGCGCCAGCCAGGTCATGGCATCACTCAGCTTCTTGGTGATCCCCGTCGATTCATCGAGGCGACTGACCCACTGACCGAAGGCGTTGCGCAGACGCTCGAACGCCTGACTCACCGTGGCCGGTAGTTGGGCGTATTCGCTGGCCAACTTGTCTTTCTGGCTCATCAGCGCATTGACCACCACGTCGGCGGTGAGGCGGCCTTCCTCGGCGAGTTTTCTCAGTCGTCCGATCGGCACGTTCAGGCCATCGGCCAGAGCCTGCGCCAGGCGCGGGCTGTTCTCGACGACGGAGTTGAACTCCTCACCACGCAGCACGCCCGAGGCCAGTGCTTGACCGAATTGCAGCAGGGACGATTGCGCTTCGGTAGCGGATGCGCCGGAAAGACGCAGCGCCTGCGAAATGCTCTCGGTGATCGAGAGTGCGTCCCTCTGCTCACCACCCAACATGCGCACCGCCTGCTGCAGCTTGCCGTACAGCGTGGCGGTTTCCTGGATCGGTACGCCGATGCGCTGAGCAATGTCGAACAGTTCCTTTTGGGCGACGGCGTACTCACGCTGGCCAGCGGTGGCCAGCTTCAGGCGTGCTGACATCATGTTCCAGGCGTCGGCGATCTGCACGATCTCCTGTACCTTGCCCGCCGCCCAGTTGATCGACAGGAAGGCCAGCAATTGCGTCTTGGCCCGGCCAACCTGTTCGCCAAAGGCCGACATCCCGGCTTTGACTTCGGCCATACCAGCTGCCGCCTTATCCCCGGCGGTCTTGGCGCTGGCGGACAGTTCGCCCAGGGATTTCTCGGCCGAGGTGATGGCGCGTTTGAGCCCCTCGTCGGCGCCATCGAGCGCGACAAGGACAGAAATGCGATTCGCCATGATTCAATTCACCTGTCTGATCTGTTTTTCAATGGCCGCCGACAATCTCGGGATACGCCCAGCCACCAAGCGCTCTACATCGAGCCGTTTTTTGAGGGCGACCTTGGGCACCAGCACCGCGATCGGAACGTCCGCACCACGTTTCAGTCGTTTGACGCCTTCGGCCTTGCGATAACGACGCTTGAAGCCGGCCAGCGGGCGGTCGTGCTCCTTGAGGTTTTCTGCCATGAGGACAATGTGTCCCTTGGCGTTCTTGATGAAGTAGGCGTTACCGCCGCGCATCAGCTCGGCGACTTGCGCCTTGAAGCGCTTCCTGCCCACGCGCCCATGCAGGGGAATCAGCATCCGGCCGGCGATCGTTCCTCCCTTTTCATGCATCCCTGACCAGGGAATGCGTGAGCCAACGTAGAGGGCCGGCAAGCGCTTCGGGTCTTTGGCCAGCACCCGGGCGGTAAACCCTTTGAGGAAGGACTTTTTGACCACCGCCATCTGACCCGCGACATGGCTACGCACGTCTTCCTTGAGCTCGGATGCTTCGCTAGTGATCGCCCGTTCGACGGCCTTTTGGACCTTGGCCCGGAACTCACCACCCCAACGGCGCAGTTGCGCCTGGGCGGCAGCACTATTGATGCGAACGGAGATGCGCATGATCAATTAATCGATCGAGGGTCTGATCAAGATGGCGGGCGTCGCCCCGGCACCCAATGGCCACGAGCGAGAGCAAGCGGGCATCGCGGGCCGCATCACCACGCTGGGTCGCTGCTATGAAGGCCCGCACCTGGGCCAGGGTGTAGTCCAGGATGTCGGGCAACCGGTGGCCGTGTTCGATCAGGTGCTGGAGGCAATCGAACCAGACACCGGCATTCCCGCTGGCAGATTCACCGTGCTGAACAGTCCGTCGAGTTTCGGCAGCACCGTCCGGGTAAAAAAATCCGCATTCACCTCGATGACCTTGGCCGCCAAAAGAATGGCATCGTCCGCCGCCAGGTCATCAACCCAGTCTCGTGGCTTGCCCACGGCAATGGCAATCGCCGCCAGCAGGTCATCACCGCGCTCACCGAACAGTTCGAGCCAGTTGATCTCGCCGGCAGACAGGTGCTTCATCACCGGCGAGATCACCCTCAGAAAGGCCGGGAGTTGCCCGACCTTCAGCGGCTTCAGGATGATCGCTTCACCCGCAATCCTCAGATCGATGCCGGCCGGCACCAGGGTATCCAACTCACTCATGGCGGCTCCTCTCAAGACTCATTTCAAAGTTGCACGATGCGGCCGAACTGACCCAGCACCGCGTCGTAAGGCTTGGTGGTATCGGCTAGAAGCGAGCCTTCCAGCTCGAACTTGTTGTACTCGTCCGAGATGAAGGAGATTTCCTTCAGCGGATCGAAGGCCACACGGTACAACTCGACCAGCACCTTGGCGTTGCCCTGCGCCGTGTTGATGCCCTCCAAGCGCAGGTAACGCTCAGGCAGCGCCTGGGTGAAGATGCCGATCTCGGTGGCGATGCCGTAGGCATAGCTGGCCTTGAACGGTGCAGTGAGGCCGGTGGTGTCCAGAAACTGGACGGCACCGAAGTCCACATCGGCGGTGTAGTGCGTACCCAGCGTCAAAGTCGTGGGTGTTCCGGCCGAATCCGTGACCACCAGGCTGGACACCTTGGGGTGGGCCAAGAAGTAGCGATCGCCCGGGGTCGGGGTGGCGCCACCAATGGGCTCGGCA
Organism: uncultured Dechloromonas sp.; assembly: GCA_946477505.1. GTDB lineage: Bacteria > Pseudomonadota > Gammaproteobacteria > Burkholderiales > Rhodocyclaceae > Azonexus. The sequence continues at coordinate 21,476 of CAMKYP010000001.1, forward strand.
GTCACCGTACCGGGCGTGCCGACGACATGGTTGCCGTAAAGGGCCAGCGCGAGGTTTTCCTTGGTGAATTCCTCGATGGTGAGATTCACCGTGGCCGACTTCTGTTTGACCATGCGATGGTCCAGCGAACGCTGGCCGGTCTGGCTCTCGAAGTGCTCCAGCACGTCCGTCTTGAGGGACAGCTTGAGTTCGGCCACGTTACCGGGCGAGCGGACCTCGATCGGCAAACCGGCCGGGTCACGTTTGCCGAGAAAGACACGGCCTTGGAATGAAGCGTAGGTGCTCATGATTTGGGTTCCTTGCGTTGAACGAGGGAGGTTTCAGCCTCCACTCGGGTCGATTTCGGTTCGGGCATAGCGATGTCGTTGGCCAACAGCCATTCGGCGATGTCGGCATCAACGTCGAGGACATCGCCTGCAGCATGGGTCTTGCCCGCATGGGTATGCGGACGGTTCAGAACGAGTCGGGGCATAGGGTCATCCTTGGATGGAGATGTCGTTGGCCAGCGTCCGGTAGGTGATTCGGTAGCGCGCCGGAAGCGCCACGGCCACCGCATCGGCGTCCTCGACCTCCCACTCGCACTCCTGCTCACGAATGCCCATGGCCAAGCCCCCGAAGTTCCCGTCAGCCAGCAAGGCGAGGTGCGCCGCCGTGAGCAGGCGATCGGCTTCGGTTTCCGGCGTCGCCGGTGCCACGGTTCGTGCCAGAGCGACGAGACGAACCGTCAGTTCGCGGGTCACGCGATCGTTGGCCCGCTCGGTGATGGTTTCGTTTTCCGGAAACACCACCAAGGCCGGACACAAGTCCCGGCTGATGGCCACCGTGGGCGAACGGTGCAAGCTGGCCCCGAGGGATTCAACGGCAGGACGCACGGCCGCCATCATCGCGAGCAGGATGCGCTCGCGGACAGAATTGCCAGCCATGGGTCAGATCCTCGTGAGTTTGGCGCGCAGTTCCGAACCGTCGCCCACGGCCCGGATGTCACGCACCTGGAAGGTCTGGCCATCGATCTCGACGGATTCGCGTGCTGTCAGCCCAGTGAACACCGTGGCCGGATACGACATGACGTAGTCGGTGCTGAGCGTCAGGCCATCGAGCAAGGTTTCGTCCGGTGCGGCAAAGCCCACCATTTGGGCCTGCTCGGGCGACCCATCGCTGGGCCGCCAGGTGCAGTGCTTGAGAAACCCGGCATGGGCAGCGGCCTCATACAAGTTGTCGATCAGCGCCATGATCAGGCCATCGTCAGCTTGACCAGCACACCCGGGCGATGACACATCGGCAGCGGGTTGGACTGGGTGTGAAGATCGGTACCCCGGTCAAACTTGCGCGGTTCCTGCTTGGCGTACAGCGGCTGGCCCAGTGTGTTGGCCGTCTCGTTGAAGTCGGCCGGCGCGAAGTAGGTGCCGAAGGTATCGATGGTGCCAAGCGGGAAACAATGGGCTTCCCCAGCCTCGATGAAGCGGCGGGTGGTGCCATTGACGTCGGTCGCCTGCCCACGGTACTCCAAGAAGGTAATGCCCCCGAACGTGAAGCCGGCGCGAACATCGTTGATCAGCATGATGCCTTGCTGGTATTGCTTGTACGCTTCCTTGACGTTGGTATGGCTGACCAGCACATCGAAGAACTCCGGCGAACAGAGGCAATGCACGCCATTCATGTATTCGCCCAGAAGGCTGTCCTCCATGTGACGCAGTACGGTCGAGCACTTCCCACGCACATCAGTGTCGGAGCTGACCCATTTGCCACTGACGACTTTGCCCAATTCGAAATTGACCGTCGCCTGACCGATCTGAAACTCGTCGTAAAGGTTGTAGATGACTGAGCCATCGGCATCCAGGATCACCCCTTTGAGTGCGCCCATGCGCAAGTGCTCCAGGGTGATGGCGTGCTTGTTACGCATAGTCTCCAGATGCCGCGCCATGACGCCGGCCAGAGACTCCATCTCGGTTTCCGAGCCGAAAGATCGCAGCCCCTGGACCTCCTCGGGCAACACCACATCGTCGTGCGGGATATGCGGGATCACGAAGGAACGCACCTTGCGTTTGCCCCGGATGCCGACTGTTCCCGGAGAACCGGGCGGCATGGAGGGCAGCAGGTTGAGCACGCCGTTTTGCTCTTCGACGACGATCTGGCGGGTGCGCACGGGTTTCGCGGGGAAGAGCTTGAGCTCCTCCATGCGACCGTAGCGGTTGGGAATGAGGTTGATGGCAGACGTCATTGACGCCATCGCGAACGCGGGATTGTGGAAAGGGTTTTGCATGTTCGTTCTCCCTGACGTCAGGCGCCGGTACGCACCAGGACACCCAGTGCTTTGAGTTGGAGGATGGCGGCTTGCTGCTCAGCGGCAGCGATGCCAACCGGCCATTGAAGGGCGTGATCGGAAACGATGGCGTGACGCGCCACCATCAGACCGTCGTTGCGATCGGCCAGATGGGCATCGGCGTCCTGCATCAGCACACCGGCGGCGTACTGGCTGCCATCGGTCGCGGACGGGTCGATCTGCTTGACCTTGCCGGTGGCAGTCACCAGGCCGAGCACCGTTCCCAGCGGCAAGGTTTGGCCGGCGGCGACTGTCACGCGATCACGCGAGTACAGGTTGGGCGCCTCGTATTTGAGGAGATCACCCAGGTTGATGGGTTCTTGCAAAGCGGGCATTTTTCAGGCTCCAGTCAGATTCATTGCTGTCCCAGGCGAGTCTTGACGGCCTGGACGAGCGGGTTGTGGGGAGATGCCGGGTGGCCGGCGTTGGCTGCAGTCGTGGCGGCTTGTGGGTCGATGCGGCTGACGATCTCCGGCGAGGCATCGGCCTGCGCGGCGAGTAGCTGACTGCGAACCTTGGTGGGTGAGGTCTGGGCTTCGAGGAAACCCGCGATCAGATCGGTGCGCCCGGCGAGCGTGCAGGTCTGGGCGACCTCGATGGCGTCGGCCACGCTCAAGGTCGTGGCGGTGGCCGGTTGAGAAGAACTGCCAACAGGATCAGCAGGAGGGCTGTCAGGAGCAGTGGTGTCGGTTCGATCATTCATAAAAGACTCCGTCTGGAGGTTGCGGAAAGCACCCGAGTGGCTTGCCGCCATATTCGGGAGGGAGGAAACAGATTCGAGAAGCTGCGTAAGGGCGTCGTCGAAGGTGCAGATGGCATCCGCCAGCCCGATGGCGACAGCCGCCTGGCCGAAGAACAGCCCGGCTTCGGTGTCCCTCACAGCGGAGGGCTCGATGTTTCGGTTGCGCGCCACCGTCTCGACGAACAGGCCGTAGATGCGATTCACCTCGGCCTTGAGAAAGGCGTGGGCTTCGTTGGAGATCGGCTCGTGCGGGTTGAGGTCGTTCTTGCGGTCACCGGCAAACACGGCGGTGTAGCGAACACCGTCCTGCGCGTCTTTCTCAGACTGGTCGACGTGCATGGCGATGACGCCAATCGAGCCAACGCCACCGGTGCGCGAGACGAACACCTTGCTGGCAGCAGATGCCAGTGCGTAGGCCGCTGAGAAGGCCATGTCGTTGGCCACAGCCCAGACCGGTTTGATCTGAGCTGCCGCACGGATGCGATCAGCCAGATCGAACACGCCACCCGACTCGCCACCAGGTGAATCGACATCCAGCAGGATCGCGGCGACCTCGGGGTTGGCCAGAGCGGCATCCAACTGCGCGGTCAGTCCCGCATAGCTGGTCAGGCCGGACTCGGCCTCAAGGCCGACAGTGCGCCGCACCAGCGTGCCGTGGATCGGAATCACCGCAATCTTGGGTGTTGCGGTGGGGGCATCACGTGCCGGCGGGGTGAATCCCGAGGGAACGGCAAGGTCCGTCAAGCCCACCCGGGGGCCGAGCACGGCCAGAATCACGTCAAGTTTGGGGCGATGGATCGCCAGCGGCACACCGAACAGGCGTGCCGCCATATGGGGCAACAAGGTCATGGGAGTCCTTTAAGCAGGAGAGGTGCTAGTCCCCAGATCAGGGGACGATGCGTTCTTGTTGGGCTCTGCACTGCCGCCATCCTTGGAGGTGCGGCGCGGGTCGGAGTCAAAGATCAGGCCGAGGTCATCGGCGCGCTGGTTGTCGGCGGCGATCTCGCGATCGACGTCTTCGGCGTCGTAGCCAAAGGCTGAGATGGCTTCCGATCGACTCATCAAGCCCGCGCGGATGGCCAGCAACATCGCCTTGAACTCCTTCTCGGGATCAACCCATTGCCAACCCTGCGGAATCCACTTCACCTGGCTGTATTGGCGACGCTTGGCTGGACCGCCACGCGCGAATCCCGGGGCATCGATTGCCCCGGCCAGTACCGCCTGTTTGAGCCAGGCTGCCCAGACGGGGCGGCACATCTGGTGTACCAACACGCTGTGCTGCACCATCTCGCAACGCCGTCTGAACTCGAGCAGTCCGGCCCGAATCGAAGAGTAGTTCACCCCGGTCAGGTCACCCGTCAGTTGTTCGTAGGTGACACCGACGGCAGCGGCAACCGCCCGGAACTGGTTGCGCAGGAATTCCGAATACGAACCGCCGACGTCAGCCGGGTCGGAGAACTTGATGTCCTCCCCCGGCTCCAGGATTTGCAGCGTGCCGGGCTCCAGGCCAGCAAGTGCGATCCCATTGCCATCGGCGGCGCCTTCACCCATCAAGTTGTCCTCGGGGTTCTGGCGCGTGACGAACCCGGCGAACATCGCAGCGGTCTTCTTGCGTACCAGCTCGGCGTCGTCGTACTGGTCGAGTTCGTTAAGTTTCACCAAGGCACGCGACAACCATGGCTCGCCCCGGATCTGACCCGGGCGTAGCACGCGATAGAGATGGATGATCTCTTTGGCATCGATGCGCACGGTGTCCTGTCCACCCTGGCCCGACATCGGCGCCAGCCGTCCGTCTTCAGGGTGGGATTTGTAGAGGTGGTAGGCGACGCGCCGCCCCAGGCTGTCGAACTCGATACCGGAACGCACCACGTTTCCAGACGGGAGTTCCGTGTTGAGATTGATCGGCAGGTGCTCGGCTTCCAGCAATTGCAGTTGCAAGGGCACAACCAGCCCATCCTCCGGTCGGCGAGGACGCAGGCGGATCAGGCACTCGCCGCCTTCGAGCATGGCGCGGCAGGCCAAGGCCTGCAGGCCATAGAAATCGGTCTGCCCGGCTGCATCGGCTTCCTCAGTCCAGTCGCGCCACAGCGCTTGCACCTCGGTTTTGAAACGCTCGTCACTGGCCAGGCTCTGCGGCTTGATGCCGGTGCCAACCGCGTTAGCGACGAAAGCTTCGATGCCCGACTGCGCCCAAGCGTTGCGTCGCACCAGGTCACGACTCTTGATGCGCAAATCGTTGCTGGTGGCCAGGAGTGCGGCGACGGCACCGGGGTTGCCGGGCATCCATGCCAGAGAACGGCGCCCACGACCGGCGCCTTCGTGGACCGGGGGCTGGCCGAAGAGACTGCGGAGTTTGGAATACCAAGCCATCAGAACCCCTTCGAGGTGGTCACCCGGATCTGGCGAGGGGCCCCCGGCCACAGACCAGTTTCTGCCGCCTGCTGCGCCAAACCGCGCTTGACCTCACGGATGGCCACGGTCAGTTCCTCGATTGAGCGGTACTCGACCGTCTTGTCGCCAAAGCTCACGCGACGCTCCCCTTTGGCAAGGGCGCTCTCCAATGCCTGGAGTTGGGATTCTGTGTAGGCCATCAGCGGTACACCACGATGTTGATTTCGGTAGAGTCGTCAAAGGACGCCTGTGCCGTGGCGCAAGCGATGTCGACGAACTGTTCGGTTTTGAGATCCGAGGTTGAGCGGACGATGGCCACGCGCTGCGTGCCACTGTTGGTGCTGCTACGGGCCAAGGCCGTCCAGCAGTAATTCGCATCAGGCAAGGTCACCGCGAAATGCACGCGGTAGCGCCCCACCGCCGTGCGCACAACGCTGGCAACGTTGTAGGCACTGGCGATCACCATCTGGCCATTCACGTAGCCAAAACTGACCCAGGCTCGCGCAACCCCTGGGTGAGCAGCATCGATTTTGGTTTTGACCTCGAAACCGATGCGATTGGCCAGGGATGCAATGGCGGCGGTCAGGCTCATCAAACCAGTGCCCCGTCGAAGATCACGACGAAGTCAGTGTCGGTGTTCCCAACATCGGCGGCAGCCACTGCCCCGATGTTGGTGCGGGCCTGCAGTTGCTCGGCGACCGTCAAGGTTTGCGGCGCGTCGAAGCGCACCCGCAGATTGACTGCGGCCAGGATTGCATCCAGCCCCGTGGTGCCGTTCTGCAGCAACTGCTGAATCTCGACCAAGGTGTCGTAAGCCGCGTCCGCCCCGCCGAGGATGTCGGCTTTTAGCGCATCAAGCAGTGCGACGATCTTGTTCGACGAGTAGGTGCTGGTGGTCGCGATCTGGGTGTCGTCGATCGCGGTGGACGAGAGCACAGCCGCTTTCAATTCGTTGATCGCCGCCACCAGACTGGACTTGTCGGCGGTCGACAGGCTGGCCAGATTGCCGGCGGTGGCGCGGACGTCGTTGAACTCCTGGGCGACCCGGATGACCAGACTCTCGATACGGGTAGCAAGACTCATGAAAACTCCTCAATGTCAGGACAGCCAGCGGCTCTTGATGACGCGCCGCCGTGATGGGGTTGCAGAAACAGAAAGGCCACCTCGTTGGGTGGCCTCGTCTGGGTCGAATGTTTGAATCGGGGGCGGCTCATCCGGTGGCCGTTCCATCCCGAGTTGCCGCTCCAGTTCGCGCCAGTGGCGTTCCTCGAAGCGATCCAGGCCCGCCGCCGATGCGGCCGCCCGGGCGTACACGTAGCAATCGAGCGCTTCATTGCGCTCGCGCATCTTTTGCCACTCGCGCACCGGAAAGCCGTTGCGGTCGCGGCGGGTGATCAACTGTTCGGCGCAGAGCTGCTGGATGAATTCGGCGTCGATCTTGGGCAAGTGAACGAAGCCGGTCGGGTAGACGGTGGTCACACCGTCCTCGCTGACGTCCGCGCTCTTGCGCAAGTTGTTGTAGAACTCCAGCTTTGCAATGCCGACAGCCACGGTGAATACCTTGATGCCCCGGCGCAGCCTTTTGCCCCCCTGAGAGACATCGATGGCGGTGGGCGTACCGATCAGGGCTGCGCCGCGTGGCACGCCTTTGACGGGCATTACGCGTGAGTCACGGCAGGCCCGCACGAAGGCATAGGCTTCCTGCGTCGCAAAACCAGTGTCCAGGGCGAAACGGGCCAGCGGCATGACTGCACCGGATTCATGGGTCCAGGTTTCGGCCAGCAGTTCTGCCAGTCGTTTCCACACGGCATCGCGAGCTGTGTCGCCCATCAAGACGCGGTGCTCGACCAGCCAGGATGCCTTGCCGCGCCCGAAAGCCCAGATCGAGGCTTCGATGCGGTCCTTTTGCACGTCGGCCGCGCCGACCAGGAGCAGTCCGCCCTGCGGCACGCGTCCCAGCGGATAGTCCTCGCGTCGTTCAACCAGCCGTTGCCAGTCGGGCGCCTCGCCTTCCTCAACCCAAGTCTCCCCGAGTTCAGTGTTCTTGAAAGTTTTGATGGCCGCCGCCGAACCCGACTCCTTGCTGACTGCCCCTTCCCAAGCCTTGGCGATGTCTTGCCAACTGCGCCAGCCCACCGGGCTGTACAGCGACGACAAGTGGAAACCCGCTGTCCTGCCAGTGGCGTCATCCACCATGGAACGCCACTCACCATGCTCCAGCATCCAGGTCTTGTGATGCTCGGCGATCGCCGTGTCGCAGGATTCGCAGATGTAGGCTGCCGTTTCGGGCTGCCCCTTGTCCCAGCGCAACTGCTCGAACCGCAGCCACTGCCGGTGCGAACAATGCGGACAGGGCACGAAGTAGCGCCGCTGGTCGCTGGCCTCGTACTCGCGCTCGATGGCGCTCGCCCCCGAGATCGTCGGCGTCGAGACGATGAAGATCTTGCGCCGGGCGAAGGTGCGGGTGCGCGCCTCAGCCAGCGAGATCGCATCGCCTTCACCCTCGACGTCCAGCGGATACCCATCGACTTCATCGAGGAACAGGTAGCGCACCGGCATCGAACGCAAGCCCACGGCGCTGTTGGCCCCGGTCATCACCAACACGCCGCCACGGAACTCCTTGGCCAGGATGGTGTTGCCTGAATCCCGGCTGCGCGCCGGGGCGATCAGTTCCACCAGCGCGGCGGATTCCTCGATCAACGGGTCGATCCGCTGCTTGGAGTTGCGCTTGGCCATCTCCACCGTCGGCCATACCGCCATCATGGGGCCGGGCGCGTGGTGGATCACGTAGCCAATCCAGTTCGATCCCATTTCGGTGGCGCCCAGCTGGGCGGCCTTCATGAACACCACGCGCTCGACCGGCGAGGTCGGCGACAGGCAATCCATGATCGCCTTCAGGTACGGTGTGCGGCTGGTGCGCCAGCGCCCGGGTTCGGCCGAGGCTTTGCTGGAGAGCATGCGGTGGCGATCGGACCATTCGGACACGGTGAGCAGCGGGTCGGGCAACAATCCCTCGCGCCAGGCGCGTTCGATCTCGGCAGCGCCGTCGTAATCAACATCCATCATCAGTCCACCCGGGGCTTGAGTTCGCCCAGTTCCTGCAAGTGCTCGCGCACGGCGGCTTCCAGCGCCACGTGCATCGTGTGAGGATCGACCGCCAGCTTGGCGGCCATCTGTGCCGAAACACGAGCCGGCCAGTTCAACCAAGCATCACGCTCTGAACGGGCAAGCTTGAAGACATGGGCGATGGCCTGGGAGCGGTCGATCAGTTCGCCTTTGAGGCGAGCCAGCCGGACCTTGTTGGTCTGCGCCTTGACCACCTCGTTGACCGTTCGCGCCTGCAACAGCGAGGTGCCACCACCTGCGCTGCCGGACATGGACCCGGCGCTTTCGCCGCTCTGAGTTCCCGCTTCTGGCACCGCCACTTTGATGGCCTTGGCCTGGCTGCCACTGCGTGGCGCCTCGGTGTTGCGTGCCCACTCTCTGTCCGTCCGTTCGGGGTCCAGTGTTCCGTCCGCTTCTGGGGTAATGCGACCTGCGGTGATCGCCTTGCGCACCGCTGCGTCAGAAACCCCTCGGTGGCGTGCATAGGCACGAATAGAAATACCCATTTGAAACCCCGCGGGCCCCTTCAAATTTGTTCGTCAGTCCATCGGAATTCGCTTGGCTTCAGGTGGGAACAGCGCGTTCATACGTTCGTCATCAACGCCATCGAAAGACACGAAATGAACCAGCTCGAGCAACTCCTGACGCAGATCGCCCAGCAACACCTCCACATCGAAACCCTGGAAACGCGCCGGTCGGACAGCCTGGACTTCCACGACGTGGCTGTCTGGTGTTTGCGCGATGCCCTGGAAGCCGCCTTCAACGCAGGCATCGAACAAGGTCGCAAGGCAACGAAGTCGAATCGCGCCAAAGGCTGAGCAGAAACAGCCAAAGCCCAGCAACAAACGCTTGGCTTCACTCCCGAACAGCGCGTTCATCACGTCACCGCATCAACACATCCAAAGGAGCAGAAAATGACCACCACCCAACTGACCCCAGCCCAGCACGCGATCCTTGCCTACGCCCTCGAACACACCGGCGGCAAGATCAACTGGTTCCCCGACAACATCAAAGGCGGCGCACGCAAAAAGGTGCTCGACGGCCTGTTCAACCGCGCCATGATCACCACCGACGGCACCGACTGGTTCATCGCCGCCGAAGGCTATGACGCGATGGGGCGCGAGCGACCCCATCTCGAAGCCGCCCGCCAACCCACCACCATGCCCCTGGATGCTGACCCCGAAATCGAAGCCGCCGTAACGGCCGCCGAGACGGAGTGGGCACAGAACAAGTTCCCGGTGCCAGCCAAACCACGCACCCGCGAGAACAGCAAGCAAGCCGAGGTGATCAAGATGCTGCAACGTCCCGAAGGCGCAACCATCGGCCAGATCTGCACAGCCACCGGTTGGCAGGCGCACACGGTGCGCGGCACCTTCGCCGGCGCCTTCAAGAAAAAGCTGGGCCTGACCATCGTCTCGGACAAGCCGCAGGGCGGCGAGCGGGTGTACCGCATCGCATGACCAGAAAGATCGACAAAGAAGCCAAGCGACGCTTGGCTTCCTGCTTGAACAGCGCGTTCATGTGGATGTCGTGATTGACGACGCCTAAAAAGGAAAACCGCCATGAGCACCATGACCCTCACCATCGAACGCAGCCCGCGCTCCCTGCAGTTCGGCAACACCACCCTACAGGTTGAGGAGTTGAGCATCCGTCTACCATTCGCCCGCAAGCCGGCCGACCTCAGCGAACTGGGTGGAAGCGACTCCCACAAGATCTACGTCACCGAGACCAAGGAACTCACCACCGCCGAGTTCGATGCTTTTGCAGGAAGCCTGCTGGTCTCACGCGATTGGCTGCGCGGCAAGGGAGGCGGCACCGGCGACGGCTACCTCTGCGTGGAGGTCACCGCACCCGGACGCCCCTACCTCTACGTCAATCCCGAAGGTGGAGATTACGCTCGGTACGTGGCGCGTTTGGGGTGATCGAATTGTTCGAGAAAGATGCCAAGAGCAGCTTGGCTTCTCCATCGAACAGCGCGTTACTACGGGTGTCGCAACGATCAACCTGAAGGAGAAAGTACCATGACGACCAACCAAATCCCCGCCACCCAGAACGATGCCTGGGGTTTTTGGGGCACGATGAACGAGCACGCCAGCGTCGCATGGCCCTTGGCGATGAACGCCATTTCCAATGCCACGGGCGAGTCCCTCGAATCAGTTCGGATCTTCCTCGACAGCCGCCACGGACGTCATTTTGCGGACGGGGTTCAGGACGGTCTGTACCAAGGACTGACCCTCCAGGACGCAATCCTTGCCACTACCCAGCAGTGGATGGGCTGGACGATCGGCCGCACCACCAGCAAGCAGCACGGCATCCCGCGCGGCTTGCCTTACCTGACGGGCTTTGTCGTGCATTGCGCCATCCTCGACGAAGCGTTGGCCGCGTGAAGGAGCTCGAGATGCACAACGCAAACCAACTCGCCACCCACAACATCGAACACAACTACGATCGGTTCGTCACCGAACTCACCGCACTCACCCAGAAATACGGCGTGGCCATTCGATCAGTCGGCGGCGTCATCCTCGCCGAGCATGTCGGAGAGTTCCGAGATGTCACCTACGTGGCCGACATCACCAGCGGAGATATCTACCCCGACTTCCCTGATGCCTGAGAGGGCGTCAAACGTTGCACCATCCGATTCCCGGGTGGCTTGCTTGCCCGTCCAATCTTGCCAGCGGCGCACGATCACATCGACGTACTTGGGGTCGAGTTCGATCAGCCGCGCCATCCGCCCCGTTTTCTCGGCGGCGATCAGCGTCGTGCCGGAACCGCCAAAGGGATCAAGCACCACGTTGCCGGGTCGACTCGAATTGCGGATCGCCCGCTCGACCAGCTCTACCGGCTTCATCGTCGGGTGCAGGTCGTTCTTCTGCGGCTTCTTGATGTTCCAGACGTCGCCCTGGTCGCGGTCGCCACACCAGTGGCGTTGTGCCCCCTCGGGCCATCCGTACAGGATCGGCTCGTACTGGCGCTGGTAGTCGGCACGGCCCAGCGTGAAGGTGTTCTTGGCCCAGATGATGAACGTCGACCACTTGCCACCGGCAGCGCGAAAGGCTGCCTGCAGCACATCCAGTTCGCTGGAGGACATCGCCACGTAGATCCCGCCTCGGCAATGGGCGACGGTCGGCGTCAGCGCTGCCAACAGAAAATCGTAGAAGCCATCGCCGAGGTTGTCGTTCAGAATCGCACGATCCTTGCCGCGCATCTTGTCCTTGGCGCTGTTAGCGTAGTTCACGTTGTACGGTGGGTCGGTGAAGACCATGTCCACCGGCTCGCCATCGAGAACCCGGTCGTAGCTCTCAGTCACAGTGGAATCGCCACACAGCAGGCGGTGACCGCCGAGCAACCAGACATCACCCGGGCGCGAGACTGGTGTCTCGGACACCTCCGGCACGGCGTCGTCATCGGTTTCGCCTTCGCCATCCGGCTCGTCGCCCGCCATCAATTCGGCCAGCGCATCGGCATCGAAGCCGGTCAGCGTCAGGTCAAAGGCATCGTCCTGCAGTGATGCAATCTCGATGCGCAGCATCGCGTCGTCCCAGCCTGCGTTCTCGGCAATGCGGTTGTCCGCGATGACCAGGGCCCGGCGCTGGGTCGGCGTCAGGTGATCGAGCACGACCACCGGCACCACTTCCAGTCCAAGTTTCTGGGCAGCGGCCAGCCGCCCATGTCCGGCAACGATGACGCCGTCGCTGCCCGCCAGGATTGGATTGGTGAATCCGAACTCCGCGATGCTGGCGGCGATCTGCGCCACCTGATCGTCCGAGTGGGTGCGCGCGTTGCGGGCGTAGGGCAGCAGCTTGGCGGTCGGCCACTGCTCGATCTTGTCGGCCAACCAGTTCATGCCGCCACCTCTGTTTCGCGTTCAGTTGCGACCTCGCTGAAGGACCGGCCACTCGCGACCAAGATCACCGGCACATCGGGATGGTTCTGCTGGAAGCGTTTGATGGCGACATCCACATATTCGGGTGCGATCTCGACGCTGCGGCAGATGCGACCCGTGCGCTGCGCGGCCAACATCGTCGTACCGCTGCCACCGAAGGGTTCGAACACGATGTCGCCCGCATCCGTGTAGGCCTCGATCACGAACTCCGGCAGCGCCACCGGGAATACGGCCGGGTGGTCGATGTCCTGCCCGATCTTGCCCTTGTGGCGCATCACACGGATCACCGAGTCGGGGATGCGTGTGTCCTGCGTCGGTTGACCCTTGTGCGTCCAGCCGCCCACCTCGCCATCCTTGCCGCGCATTGCCGTGGACGAGCCATCGGCGCGCAGGTGGGACTCCTGACCGGCGTGCTTGCAGGGCACGATCTTGTTGGGCTTGCGGCTGGTGCGATTGAAGTGAAAGACGAACTCAAAGCTCGGGGCGAAGCGGCCAGCCCAGTCACCAGGCATCCCCGGCCCCTGGTCCCAGACGTACCAGGCAAAGCGCCGCCATCCCTGCGTGCGCATCCAGCCGAGCCACGCATCCCAATACGTGATCACTTCGTTGTCGCGGTGGATCAGCCCGAGATTGACCAGTACCTGGCCATCGCTGCCCATTGGCACATTGGCAAACACGCCTCGCATCAGGCCATCCCAATCGGTGATACCACCGGACGTGTAGTCGCGTTGGTTGCCGTAGGGCGGCGAGGTGAAGCACAGACGTGCGGAGTCACCCTGCATCAGCGTGGCGACCACGGTCGGATCGGTGGCATCGCCGCAGATTAGCCGGTGCGAACCGATAGCCCAGACGTCACCGTTGCGGGAGACCGGCACCACGGGTGCCTCCGGCACGTCGTCGGTCGCGTCCGGCGCATCGGCGTCCACGTCCTTGTCGGCGTCACCAGTGACCACGTCGTCAGCGAGCAGTGCATCGATCTCGGTATCCTCGAAACCGGTCAGCGCAAGGTCGTAGCCAGCCTCGGACAGCTCGGCCATCTCCAGCGCCAGCAGTTCCTCGTTCCAGCCCGCATCAAGGGCCAGGCGGTTATCTGAGATGACGTAGGCGCGCTTCTGCGTGGGCGACAGGTGGGCCAACTCGATGACCGGCACCTGATCCAGCCCCAGTTTGCGCGCGGCCGCCAAACGGCCGTGGCCCGCGATGATGCCGTTGTCGCCGTCGACCAGCACCGGATTCGTCCAGCCGTACTCGACGATGCTGGCGGCAAGCTTGGCCACCTGCTCATCGCTGTGCGTGCGCGGGTTACGGGCGTAGGGGATCAGCGCCTCGACCTTGCGGTACTCGACGTTGAGGGTGTTCAAAGAGGGTGTCCTGAAAATAGAAAACCCGCCGACGGATATGCCGTGGGCGGGTTCGTGAATGATGTGGGTGCGTACCCGGGGTGCGAACTGCGAACCATGCGAACCTAAGTTCGCACCCTGACGCTAAAAAAGCATCGCGCTCGCGCCCCCCGCATTGGATTTTGGCGAGGAAGGACCCCTTTTGCCTGGGCCCTCCCTCTCGGTCACGCAGCTTTCGCAACCATAGCCGTCACTGTAGGGCATTTCGCTTCGAAATGAGACACCCCCTCGGTCCCCCTCTTTTGTCGTTCTCCCGAACCTCCCCTTTCCGGTTAGAAGGCTTCCGAAATTTCTATCAACTCCCTTGCGGCTTGGCATGACCGTTAAGATGATCCGCCAGGGTCTGCAGTGCCTTCTGCCAATGTCGTTGCGCCGTCTTGGTGCAACAGGCAAAGCGAATGCCGATCTCTCGCCATCCATAGCGCTTGGCCCGCATCCAGACCAGATGACGCTGCTCGACCTCCAACCACTGCACCCAGCGCATGACCTCGAGCATGCGGTCGATGTCCTTGGGGCTGGGTGGAAAGGGTCGGTAGACCTTCTCGTCGGCAGCCAGTGTCTCCCACTCCTGACGAACGAAGACTGGCCAAACCGTGTAGTAGCCTTGCACCCGCACTGGAGGCAGACGGCGTCCCGTGTTGGCAGCCTCTTCCAACCTCGCCGCCACGGTATCTGTGCACCACTCAGTCATGACGACCTCCCTGCTTCTGGCTGGCACCGTACAGACGCTGACCAATCCGCTTCACGAACTCACGTTCGACAAAGTCCAAACGCTCATCGGACTCTGACACCACGAGGATGTGCTGGTCGCGCCAGCCACGCTCCTTGATCGCGTCCAGATCTGTGGTCTGGGGTTGCAGACGTCCCAAAGGACAGCGGTATTGGTAGTTGGGGATCTTCATGTCAAAACTCCTGTGTCTCAATGGCCCAGTGCAGGATCGCCAGTGCGTCTGCTTCGTTGTCATCCGCAGGGGCATGGCCACGCTGTCGTGCCGCCGTCACCATCTGCTCCTTGTTCGCATTGCCCTTGCCGGTCGCGTGCTTCTTGATCGTGCCAACCGGGACCCCTTGGTAAGGGATCTGGTGGTGCTCACACCAGGCAGTCAGATGAGCCATGAAGCCGCCGTAAGCGTGAGCCGCATCGACGCCGGCATGGCGGCGGACTTCTTCGAACACCACTTGGTCAATGCCTTCGTTGCACTGCTTGATGTCGGTGAGCCAGCGCTTGAACCGTAGGAAGCGCATGCCGCCCCCTTCGAAGCGTTGGGGTTTGAAGGATTGGCTGCCACTGCT
>CAMKYP010000002.1 GCA_946477505.1 uncultured Dechloromonas sp.
AAAAGTGACTCGATTTTATGTCACCCTTGGCAGACGAAATTTCGGGGGAAGCTCATTTTGTTGCTGGGATGGACGTAAAAGCTTCTGTCGTCTCCTCCTCGAACTGTTTCCATGCCGTATGCTCGCTGTGCTTCCTCCATGCTTCGATGCCACATCTTCTCAAGTCGTCCTTGGCAGACCGAATTAGGCAGGGGCAGGTTTGCTGATATTTTTTTAAGGTCGAGAAGGCCCAGGCGTATTTCAGGTACGAAGCCTGCAGGTCGAGATGCGTACGGCCGGAAACTGTTGAGCTTTTTTGGAATGTTGAAGCCGACGCACCAAACATTGGGTGGGCTCGCAGCTTCAAGCATTTCCAGCAAATAATCGTGCTCGTGGTCTTTTCGGCCGATCAGCACATCCAGGTCAGCTTGAAGGACGAAGCGCGTCGATACCTGTCCAAATGCCCACAATTGGGCGAACAGTGGCGCACCCGAATGAGTGTGCGTTGCAGTAATTCCGTTGATGGAGAACCAGTTGGCGTAGGTTGCTTCAATTACTTCCGCGTCTTCTGGTGCCACCCATACAGCATCGATGACGCCGTTGGTTTTCAGCTCGTCGGCACTATCCAGCAGGGCTTGGAGATCGCCCGTAGTGTATTGACGAAGGTATGCCCCCACGAAAGGATCAATCGCAACCACCACCTTGGCGAAGAGCCTTGGGGTTGATAACTGAAAAACGATATGCGCAACCTGCTCTCGGAAGGTGGCGTGGTCCTGCGGGCATGCCTTTATGAGTAGAGTGACATCATTTGCGACAAGCGCCTTGGTGGCCGGGGCCTTGGGTAAAGTTGCCAGCGGGTGTAGTTCGCGCACTAGACCATCATAAAAAGCAGCAAAGCCATGCAGTTCGGCCAACACCTCATGTTGCCGTTTGGTGCTGTTTCTGCGCACCAGTTCGCCATCCGGCCAACCAAGGACGCCCAGCGCGTAAAGGCGAGCAGCAGAATCCAAAAATCTCGATGGTGCGTATGGCTGGATGTCGCGCCCGATATCGATGTAGGTCAGGCGACCTGTAGAAAAGCGTAGGTTCTCTCTCTTGATATTGCTGGCCACTAAGCCGGCTTGCGCGAGGTCGAGCAAGAAACCTCGTACCTCATCAAGGGGAATGTTTGTACCGATCGTCTCAAGTGGTTTGTCTCGATAGCGGCAAAATGTCGCTCCGGACTCCGAAAACGAATGATGAAAAACGGGGATGCGGCCCTTGGCGCTGATTGATGCTTTGGCCAGTTGGGCGATATCGGTCTGTTTTGCGGTGTGAGGATAAAATAACTTGACGACATATTCACCTTGTCGCCAAACACATCCCTCCATGCCGAAGCCAAGGAACTCTCCCGGTTCCGAAAGTGAAGCAAGCCACGTCTGACTAGCCGAGGCGAGTTCTTCTCTGACACGCCGATGGGCACCGATTTTTTCGTTGTTCGTTGTCGTCTGGCCGCGTAATGAATAGTGGCAATAGACTGGATACGGGAGGATTGCAGCCTCATCGGCTCGGAAGAAAAGCAATTGGGCTACAAGCCAATGATCTTCTGCGCTGCGGATTGATGGGTATCGAATGCCGCATCGTGTTCGGAGGAGCAGGTTGCAAGAAGGGAGTTCGTTGACCGATTGCCCGAAGCAGAATGCCTCAATGAACTGAACCAGTTGTTCGCGATCGAGCAAAATATCAGGGTTGGCTATGTTGTCTGGTTTGACCGGAACTCGGTCTCTTTCCAGGTGGTTGCTACCTAGGACAAAGCTTGCACCCTTGGATTCTCCTGCGCATACCAGAGTATCTACTGACGTCGATGAACAAAGCAGGTCATCCGGGTCCAAGCGCGCAACCCAGCGTGCATTGGGTAGATCAGATTCAACAAAATCAAGAATGGCATTTCTGGCCAGTGCAGCACTGCCACAATGCCCTTTCAGCAAAACCAGTCCGGGATGTTCAAGCAGATCGGCAATCTCGGTTTGCCAATCATCGGTGGAATTGTCATCCAGTAGAACAACGGCACAGTGCCCCTCGGTTAAGGTTTGGCTCAGTGCTGACTCCAGGGCGAAATAGAGTGTTGACGCCTGGTTGTGCAATGGCATCGCAATGATGACAGCGGCCGATTGTGCGTAGCTGCTGATTTCCCCCATCGTTCGCAGATTGCGTGGGCACAAAATCGCTTCTTCCTTGATTGGTGCTCGAAACCCGTCAAACGGGTCATCCCTAAGTGCGCGGCTACTCATTGCAACTCGTCCGCCGTTAGAGAAAACAACTCGAAACATCGAGACATGAATCGCTGGCGAATCTCAAGGGACATTCGATGGCCGTGCAATGCCAAGAAGTGTCGAAGTGCATTGGTTTTTTCGGGGCCTGGTCGAGAAAGTGCGTTCGGATAGGCATTCAGATTCCATGTTGCGGTGTGGCGGCCGGTGAACGAAATCCGGGTTTCAGGAAGGTCGAGCATTCGAATTGCCAAATCCCTGTCATGGCAACAGACGAGACTCTCTCGGAATCCACCGGCCGCGACGAGTTTGGTCGCAGTTGCAAAAGTGTTGCTTCCCTGCCAACCAGGATTGCCGATCAGGAAATCATTGACCGCCAGGATTTTGAGGGGAGGGCGCGGGATTTCCTGCCCCTCAACGCAAATCCGCAAACCCGAGATCACTACATCCGGCCAAGATTCGCTTTCGGCCGTGCTCATGCAGAGGGCTAGATGGTCGGTATCCCACCGGTCATCATCGTCGAGGATTGCGATGTAGGATTCAGGCCAAGCTTGCTGGATAAAGGCGAGGCCGGTGTTCCAAGTGCCGGCAACACCTGAGGCGCGGGCATTCTCAAGGAAATGGATTTCGGTGGCTGGTATCAACGCCCGAATGGCTTGGCGCGCATTGGTGGGTAACCCCTGGCGATCAGCAACAATTACTAGAGCATCTGGCAGACGAGACTGTTGGGCAATGCTTGGGATTGATGTCGTCAGTAGCGCTTCAACTCTTGGACAGGTTGCGACAAGGCCGATGATTTGGGTCACTCGACCTCCGAACGGTGAGCTGCTGTCCCGGCCCGTGACCGCCAATCTTCGTAGATTTTTTGCCACGATGGTGACGTTTCCTGCGTCAAGAGAGGAGGGCGAAGCTTTTCTGGAACATAGTGCCCATCGCGAAACCGTCCGCATAACCGACAGGCAGTGTCCATCAGATCGCGCATTTCATCACTCGGCGGGGGCAATCGACTCCTTCCTCGCTGGAGGCCCAGTACGCGGTCGATTCCTCCTGCTATTGCGCAGGGGTAATAGCCTTGCGGGGTCAAACCCAACCCGCATGTGCTCGCGATAGCGCATCCATTTCTATAGTCGGCCCACGAGTACGCAATGCTGTCTTGTGGTGCGAGATTGAATGGGCCGAATCCTGGCTGCACATCGCTGTTCTTGGACGAGTTCTCGATGTAGATGGATCTGGGAATCGATTGGAGGATGCGCTTCACCTTTGGTCCATAGCCATTGGTCACGAGCTGAATCGATGTGTCGGGATATTCAGCGCTATAGCGCTTCAATTCGTCGAGTATTGCCATGAAATCCGGATGGAGAGTCGGTTCCCCTCCAAGAAGTCGAATACGGCTCCAACTGCGTCGAGCCAACAGTGAATCGTCAACGAATTGTCTGACAGTATCTAGACCGATATGAGCGGCCTCTGGGGCTTGTGCACTAGACCTGTTGCAGTTATTGCAGCGGAGGTTGCATAGGTAGGTCAGATCGATCTCGATGGTGTCGGTCGCCGCGCGGTATTGGTAACCAAGTAGCTTGGTCGTTGGGCGCTGGACACGAATCCAACGAAGCAACTTCATCACCGCGAATACGCAGCGATAGAACGTCCTGAATCGACGGGGGAAATCCCGCGAATATGAAAAGCCGCTCTTCGAGATGGACAATTTTCTGCTCAGTTCGGCAGCGGGGTGAGCTGCCCAGCAAGTTGGGAGGGGCTGAAGAATGCCAGATAATTGGGGGGTAATTCAATCTAACTAAGTTGCTATCGCTCTTCCGGCTTCGCCAAGCTTCTTTCTTTGAACATAGGCGCTTTTGCTTTCGTCGTCGTATTTGCATTCCCAGGCTGTTTTTCCATCGATTTCCTCCAGTGCTTTTTTCACGGACATTCGACGGCCATAGAGGGCATCACCACTGCTGCTGTCGCCCCAAATGTGCTTGACGAGCAGGTCGAGTCCAATACGGTTTCCCTCGCATGGTCTCAGCCAACCACTCAGCCAGACAAGTAAGCGTACTGCGGCATCAGTTTTGAGTTTTCGCAGTTCATCCATATCGACGAAGGTGGTTGGTGCCAAAACCAGTGCTTTGCTGAGCATAGGGTTGAATGCAATCTGCAATTCTCCATCGCCTTGGACTACGCCGATCAGTTGAGCCTTCCAGTACGCTTCTGCAGAGTCCTCCTGGTAAATCGAGAATGTTGTGCTGGCCAGTCGTCCCAGGCTTTCCTCAATTCTCGTAATGGCCGGGCCGCTGATTTTCAGTCCGAGCGTATGGGCAATCTCTCTGGGCGTGACCGCAATGGTTAGGCATTCGAGATTGCTGGCATCAAGGTCTAATTTGAGGGCGTCTCGCGCTGAAAGCTGCTCTGCATTCGAGCACTCTTGCCCGGTGCGCGTGGCTCGCCCTGGTTGGGCGGCAATTCGATGGATAGCGAGGAAGACTTTTTGGTCTTTGATGCACAAGCGGCCAGCAGGGTTTTGCCATCGAAACGTTACGATTTTGTATGGGTAGGTCACATCCAGCGGTGATTCGCTACGCGCTCCATGCATGATGGGACGGAATAGACCATCGGCTAAGCAGTGTGAGGTATCGATTCGTGCGTGATCAAAGACGATGCCTTTGACAGAGATTTCACGTTTTTTTGCGGTGAGAGATTTTGTATTTGTCATGAAAACAGCCTATCAAAGTGACCTGGGCTGTTGTCAAGTGAGTGAGCTAATCAACTGAAATGCTCAATTGCCATCAGGATTTGCCGTGGCATTTTGTGGCATTTTGACCCCGCAAAAATGTAGCCTATATGTAGCCCAGTTGTGGTGTGAAAATTTCAATATATTGATTTATATATAAAATTAAAACATGCACCGGTGATGCTGCATCATCGGGGTATGCTTGGGCTGCTCTTTTGATTCTTTAACCATTTGATTTTATGTAATAGTTTTTATATTTTCATTTGGTTTCCGGAAGGCTTCCGGAAACCAGGAAAATCTTAATGAAGATGTCTTGCTGGAATAGGGTGATTATCCCTTCAATGCATGCATTGCCCAAGTGCTCGCGGTGATTTCAAGGACTGATCCCCGCGGTTGGAGGAACAATGGGCATTGCTTCATGTCAGGCGAAGGCAGAAAACGAAAAACCCTGCCGGAGCAGGGTTTTGAGATTTCGTGCTACCTTGGGGTAGGACTGTTTGGTGGGTGCTGACGGGGTCGAACCGCCGACATTCGCCTTGTAAGGGCGACGCTCTACCAACTGAGCTAAGCACCCGGTCCATCAATGCAATACGTAGCCGATTTTGTCTCGTCTTTGCGTATTGCGCTGGTGATGGTTAGTTGCAAGCGTCCTTCAGGCCCTTGCCGGCGCGGAACTTCGGCGACTTGGCTGCCTTGATCTGCAGGGTCTTGCCGGTTTGCGGGTTGCGGCCGGTACGGGCGGCACGTTCGCCAACGTAGAAGGTGCCGAAACCGATCAGGCTGACCGAGTCGCCCTTCTTCAGTGCGCCGGTGATGGCTTCAACAGCGGCATCCAGAGCGCGGCCAGCCGCAGCCTTGGAAATATCGGCTTGGGTGGCGATGGCGTCGATCAGTTCAGATTTGTTCATGTGAAAGTCCCCTAAAAGTAGGATTTGGAGTGGTGAAAACTTTGCGAGGACGGATTTATATCTCTCGCGAAATCCTTGTGTCAAGCGGATTTTCGGTCATTTTACCGCGGGGCGGAGGGAGGGAAGGATGCCAGAGCGCAGGCCGCTGGCATCCTTCCCTTCAAAATCAATGAGTAACGACGGTCGAGGCCGCGGCAGCATCGGTGGCGGCCTGAACGCCTGAATTGGCGTCGGTTTCGGCCGGCAGCGCTTCCGGCTTGCGTTCCAGGGCTCTTTCCAGAACCTGATCGATCCACTTGACCGGCACGATCTCGATCTTGTTTTTGATGTTGTCGGGGATTTCGGTGAGATCCTTGACGTTCTCTTCCGGGATCAGTGCCGTCTTCAAGCCGCCACGCACGGCTGCCAGCAGCTTTTCCTTGAGGCCGCCGATGGCCAACACCTCGCCGCGCAGGGTGATTTCCCCGGTCATGCAAACGTCGCAGCGAACCGGGATGCCGGTGTAGGAGGAAACCAGCGCGGTGGTCATGGCGATGCCGGCCGACGGTCCATCTTTCGGCGTGGCGCCTTCCGGAACGTGGATGTGGATATCGGTCTTTTCAAAAGCCTCATCCTTGACCCCCAGGCGGTGCGAGCGGGCACGGACCACCGAACGAGCGGCTTCGACCGATTCCTTCATGACGTCGCCCAGCGAGCCGGTGCGGATGATGTTGCCCTTGCCCGGCATGTTGGCGCATTCGATGGTCAGCAGTTCGCCACCGACCTCGGTCCACGCCAGCCCGGTGACCTGGCCGACCTGATTTTCCTTTTCGGCCATGCCGAAGCTGTAGCGACGGACACCGAGGAACTTGTCCAGGTTCTTGGCATTGACGGCGATCTTCGAGTCGCGTTTCTTGAGAACGAGCGTCTTGACGATCTTGCGGCAAATCTTGGAAATCTCGCGCTCGAGCGCACGAACGCCGGCCTCGCGGGTGTAGTAGCGGACGATGTCGCGGATGGCGCTCTCGGCGACCATGGCTTCCGTCTTCTTGACGCCATTGTTCTTCAACTGCTTGGGCAGCAGGTAGCGCATGGCGATGTTGACCTTTTCGTCCTCGGTATAGCCGGACAGGCGGATCACTTCCATGCGGTCGAGCAGCGGCGCCGGGATGTTCAGCGTATTGGCCGTGGCCACGAACATCACATCGGACAGGTCGAAATCGACTTCGACATAATGGTCCTGGAAGGTGTTGTTCTGTTCCGGGTCGAGCACTTCGAGCAGGGCGGACGATGGATCGCCACGGAAATCCTGGCCGAGCTTGTCCACTTCGTCGAGCAGGAACAGCGGGTTGCGCACGCCGATCTTGGTCAGGCTCTGCAGGATCTTGCCCGGCATGGAACCGATATAGGTGCGGCGGTGGCCGCGGATTTCGGCTTCGTCGCGGACGCCGCCCAGCGCCATGCGGACGAACTTGCGGTTCGTCGCCTTGGCGATGGACTGGCCAAGCGAGGTCTTGCCGACACCTGGAGGGCCGACCAGGCACAGGATCGGCGCCTTGACCTTCTCGACGCGTTGTTGCACGGCAAGGTATTCGACGATGCGTTCCTTGACCTTGTCGAGACCGTAGTGGTCTTGGTCGAGAATCTTCTCGGCGGCACGGAGATCCTTGCTGATGCGCGTCTTCTTGCGCCAGGGCAGACCGATCAGCGTTTCGATGAAGTTGCGGACGACGGTGGCTTCGGCGGACATCGGTGACATCAGGCGCAGCTTCTTCAGCTCGCTCTGTGCCTTGGCCAGTCCTTCCTTGCTCATGCCGGCAGCGGTGATCTTCTTGTCCAGTTCCTCGAGATCGGCGCCTTCCTCGCCTTCGCCCAGTTCCTTCTGGATGGCCTTGACCTGTTCGTTCAGGTAGTACTCGCGCTGGCTCTTTTCCATCTGGCGCTTGACGCGGCCACGGATGCGTTTTTCGACCTGCAGGATGTCGATTTCGGCTTCCAGTTGGGAGAGCAGGCGGTCGATGCGGTCGCGGATGCTTTCCATCTCCAGCACTTCCTGCTTCTGCTCGAGCTTGAGCGGCAGATGGGCGGCAATAGTGTCGGCCAGGCGGCCTGCGTCCTCGATGCCGGCGATGGAGGAGAGGACCTCCGGCGGAATTTTCTTGTTCAGCTTGACGAACTGGTCGAACTGGGCGACCACGGCGCGGCGCATGGCCTCAATCTCGTGATCCTCGACGCCGGGCTGGACGAGCGGGGTGGCGGTGGCCATAAAGACGGAGGTTTGGACGTCGATGGCTTCGACGTGGGCGCGCTGCGTGCCCTCGACCAGCACCTTGACGGTACCGTCGGGCAGCTTGAGCATCTGCAGGATATTGGCGAGGCAGCCGATGCGGTACAGGTCGTCCGGTTCGGGCTCATCCTTGGCGGCAGACTTCTGGGCCAGCAGCAGGATGCTCTTGCCTGATTCCATGGCCATTTCGAGAGCCTTGATCGATTTCGGGCGGCCCACGAACAGCGGGATGACCATGTGCGGAAACACGACGACATCGCGCAACGGCAGCAGCGGCAGTTCGACGGTTTCCGGGAGGGTGTTGGGGTTCGACATTACGAAGCCTTTGAAATAGGTATGTTGCCCCCAAATGGGGGCGGGAAACCGGGTTTCAAGAGCCCCCGGCTCAGTTCGAGCCGGAAACCTTGGGCTGGTCGGCGTAAATGAGCAGGGGGGGCGTCTCGCCGTTGATCATGTTTTCGTCGATGACGACCTTTTCGACATTTTCCATACCGGGGAGTTCGTACATCGTGTCGAGCAGGGCGTGTTCGATGATCGAACGCAGGCCGCGTGCGCCAGTCTTGCGTTCCAGGGCTTTCTTGGCGATGGCGGAGAGGGCGGCCGGACGAATTTCCAGTTCGACATCTTCCATCGAGAACAGCTTCTGGTACTGCTTGACCAGCGCGTTCTTCGGTTCGGTGAGGATCTGGACGAGAGCGGACTCTTCCAGTTCCTGCAGCGTGGCGACGACGGGCAGGCGGCCAATCAGTTCCGGGATCAGACCGAACTTGATCAGGTCTTCCGGCTCGGCGTCGAGCAGAATCTTGCCGACCGCCTTGCCATCGTCCTTGCTCTTCACTTCGGCGCCAAAACCGATACCGCCGCGTTCCGAGCGGTTCTGTATGACCTTCTCCAGGCCGGCGAAGGCGCCGCCGCAGATGAACAGGATGTTGGTGGTGTCGACCTGGACGAAGTCCTGGTTCGGGTGCTTGCGACCGCCCTGCGGCGGGATCGAGGCGGTGGTGCCTTCGATCAGCTTGAGCAGGGCTTGCTGAACACCCTCGCCGGAAACGTCACGGGTGATCGACGGGTTGTCCGACTTACGCGAAATCTTGTCGATTTCGTCGATGTAGACGATGCCCTGCTGCGCCTTTTCGACATCGTAGTCGCACTTCTGCAGTAGCTTCTGGATGATGTTCTCGACGTCCTCGCCGACGTAGCCAGCCTCGGTCAGCGTGGTGGCATCGGCCATCACGAAGGGGACGTTGAGCAGACGGGCCAAGGTCTGGGCGAGCAGGGTCTTGCCCGAGCCGGTCGGGCCGATGAGCAGGATGTTGCTCTTCGACAACTCGACATCGCCGGCATTCTTGGCGGTATGGCGCAGGCGTTTGTAATGGTTGTAGACCGCCACTGACAGGATGCGCTTGGCGACTTCCTGTCCGATGACGTACTGGTCGAGGATCGAGCTGATCTCGCGCGGCGTCGGCAGGTCGGAGCGACCGGCCTTGGCAGCTTCTTCCGGCAACTCGTCACGGATGATGTCGTTGCACAGCGCGATACACTCGTCACAGATGAACACCGACGGACCGGCGATCAGTTTCTTGACCTCATGCTGGCTCTTGCCGCAGAAGGAGCAGTAGAGCAGTTTTTCCTGGCTGCCTTTGGTCATCTGTCGTTCTCCGTTAAGCCGCGGCGTCGCGGCGGGTCAGAACCTTGTCGATCAGGCCGTATTCGGCCGCTTCGGCCGACGACATGAAATTGTCGCGGTCGGTATCCTTTTCCAGGCGTTCCAGTGGCTGGCCGGTATGCTCGGCCATGATGCGGTTCAGTTTGTCCTTGATGGACAGGATTTCCTTGGCGTGGATGGCGATATCCGAGGCCTGGCCCTGGAAGCCGCCCAGCGGCTGGTGGATCATGACGCGCGAGTTGGGCAGGGCGAAACGCTTGCCCTTGGCGCCGGCGCAGAGCAAGAAGGCGCCCATCGAGGCGGCCTGGCCGATACACAGCGTCGATACGTCCGGCTTGATGAACTGCATGGTGTCATAGATCGACATCCCGGCCGTCACCGAGCCGCCTGGCGAGTTGATGTAGAAATAGATGTCCTTGTCCGGATTTTCCGCTTCAAGGAAC
Organism: uncultured Dechloromonas sp.; assembly: GCA_946477505.1. Lineage (GTDB taxonomy): Bacteria > Pseudomonadota > Gammaproteobacteria > Burkholderiales > Rhodocyclaceae > Azonexus. Next base: position 10,234 of record CAMKYP010000002.1, read on the forward strand.
AGCAACTGGGCAACGACCAGGTTGGCGCTGGCGTCGTTCACCGGGCCGACAAGAAAGATCACACGCTCCTTCAATAGGCGCGAATAGATGTCGTACGCGCGTTCACCGCGTCCGCTCTGTTCCACCACCATCGGGACGAGGCCCAGAGCCTGCGGATCCCAGTTGCTTGCGTTGTCGATATTCATGTCAGCCCTTGTGTGTTGCGTTGGTTACATTCAAGACGTTTGTCGCATGTGCGACAGGGTCGAGATTACTGCTTTTGGCCCATCAGTTCATCAAAAACGGCAGCCTTGTCGGTAACCTTGGCCTTGCTCAGTACCCAGGCGACCACGTTGTTCTCGATGGCCACGCCTTCGACTTCCTGTAGGCGCTGCGGTTGAGCGTAGTACCAGCGGATGACTTCTTCCGGCTGTTCGTAGGAGGCTGCGGTTTCCTCGACCATCGCACGGACCTGTTCCGGGGTTGCTTGAAGCTTCTCGGTCTTTACGACTTCGGCGAGGATCAGGCCGAGGGTGACGCGGCGCTTGGCTTGGTCAGCGAACCATTCCGGCTGGATCGGTAGATCCTTGACCTTCATGCCGCGCTGTTCCATGTCCTGGCGGGCGGCCTGCATCAGGCGCTGGATTTCCATGTCGACGAGGGCGACCGGCACGGTGATCGGGTTGGTGGCGAGCAGGGCTTCCATGACCTGATCCTTGATCTTGCCTTCGATGCGGCGCTTGACCTCACGCTTCAGGTTGGCTTCGATCTCGGCGCGCATCTTGGTCACATCGCCGTCGGCGATACCCATGCCCTTGGCGAATTCGGCGTCGACTTCAGGTAGCTTCGGCGCTTGCACCTGCTTGACGGTGATCTCGAACTGAACTGTCTGGCCTGCCAGGTCCTTGGCGTGGTAGTCGGCCGGGAAGGTCAGGTCGAAAGTCTTGGATTCGCCGGCCTTGGCGCCTTCGACGGCATTTTCAAAGTCAGGCAGCATCATGCCCTGACCGAGGACAAACGGATAATCGTTGGCTTGACCGCCCTGGAACGGCACGCCGTCCTTCTTGCCGAGGAAGTCGATGACGACGCGGTCTTCCTTGGCGGCGGCGCGGTCGGCGTCGGCGTAAGAGACGCGCTGCTTGCGCAGAATGTCCAAGGTCTTGTCGACTTCGGCGTCGCTCACGTCCAGCGTCGGGCGCTCGATTTCGGAGGCGGCGAGGTCACCAATGGCGAATTCCGGGTAGGTCTCGAAAATGGCGGTGAATTCGAGGTGGGTGGTGCTTTCGGTAACCTTCGGCTCGATGCGCGGATAGCCGGCAACGCGGGTCTTCTGGGCAGTGACGGTTTCGCCGAAGACGCGGTCGAGTTCCTCGGACAGCACTTCATGGCGGGCCTGGTCGCCATACTGCTGCTTGACGATATTGAACGGCACCTTGCCCGGACGGAAGCCAGGCATCTTCATGTTCTTGCCCATACGCTTCAGGCGTTGTTCCATTTCCTTCTCGACATCGGCGATAGCGATGGAGAGGTCGACGCGGCGTTCGAGTTCGTTAGCTTGTGCAGTGGTTGCTTCCATGAGTATTCCTTGTGACTACGGAGCCGAGAAAAAATAAGCCGACAATAATATCACGGTCGATCAAATGCCGTGATGCCCGCGCCAATTCAGACAGCTGTCGATTTTCTGCAAAAGCCTGTAGACAGAAGCGAGTGAGCATCGTACAATGCGCGCCTTCTTCGACGGCGGCATTAGCTCAGTCGGTAGAGCACTGGATTGTGATTCCAGGTGTCACCGGTTCGATCCCGGTATGTCGCCCCAAGATTCAAGGCCCCGCAAGGTTATCCCTGCGGGGCCTTATCTATTCTGCCCTCTGAACTGGCTTGGTGTCCCAATCCAGTGTCCCAAATCACCACCGGGACGGTTCATGCGAGGGCCGTATGTCCTATCGTTTGCCGGCCAATCTTCACCGCAACCGACACGGCACCCTATACTTCCGCCTTTCCGTTCCTCTTGACCTGCGCCAGATGGTCGGCCAGGGGGAGATTTACCGCAGTCTCGACACGTCCAGCGTGCGCCAGGCTGCGGATGTCGCTCAAACGCTCAGAATCGAGCTGTGGGCGATTTTCAGGGAGTGTAGGGCTGCAACCATGTCCGAAGGAGAAAAAACGCTGCCAGCGGTCAATATTGAACGTCTGCAAGAGTTGGTGCGCTCGACCAAGAAGATTCTGAAGGCCGAAGCGCGTGGCGATGAGTTACAGGCCGATAAGGATGCGCTGCTAGACGAGTTGGCCAGGGTCAAGGCGCAGCACCGCCGGGAGTTGGCCATAGCCATCAAGTCGAAGATGCCCGGAGGTGCCACCGCAACGGCGCCAGCCAAGCCCACCGGTGGCAAGACCATCAAGGAGGTGTGGGAACTATACCGCGCTCAGATGGTGGCACTTGGCAAGCAGGGCGATGTGAAGGGCGGTTGGCGGGACGAGGGACGAGCCGATATCGACCATTGGCCCCACGTTCGAGACTTCATCGAGCGCATCGGCGGCGACAAACCCATCCGGGAGGTGACAGAGGACGAGGTTATCGACTTCCACGGCCATGTCATGGTTACACCTGACATCAAGTCGGCGGGTTCGCGCAAAAAGAAGTTAAACAGGGCTGCGGCACTGTTTAAGTTTGCGAAAACGAAGCGCCTAATTCAAGACGACTTCGCCGATCTTTTCAAATTTACAGGAACGATTAAGAAGAACTCATTCCTCAAGTTTTCAACAGATGACTTGAAAGCATTATTCGAGTCTGTCGCATACCGGGAATGTCAGTTTGACACGCCGTCAAAATACTGGCTTCCCGTGCTTGGTCTTTTCACGGGTGCGCGATTGAATGAGCTTTGCCAGTTGCTCAAGACTGACATTGGCCGGCATGGTGAAATCGACACGATCAGCATTATGGATGAGGAAGAGAACAAGCGGCTAAAGACAGAGGCATCGCGTCGTATTGTTCCAATTCATTCAAAGTTAATCGAGCTTGGCTTTCTTGAATTTGTGAAGTCAGCACCGGCAGGAAGATTGTTCCCTCACCTGAGAGAAGATCCATTGAAGCCAGGCAGCTACATTGCGAAGGCAACGGAGGACTTTACGAGCTACAGGCGCACAGTAGGCGTTGGCAACAAAGAGGGGGAGGGCAAGAGTCGTAAGGCTTTTCATAGCTTCCGCTCAACGTTTATTGATGCGATGCGCCATGCCAAGCCTGAGCCGGTTCCGGAAGAGCGCAGAACCCGTCTGGTCGGGCATGAATATGATGGCACCCATAACACAAGTTATGATGGTGGCGACGCGCGGGATATGTTCCCCATCGAAACGCTAAAGGCTGACGTTGAGCGCGTGCAGTTTGACGTGGCATTCACTCCCTACGGATTAAGGTATGTGTCATAATTAAGATGCATTCAATAAAAGGGAGGAACTATGCTTAAGACTGCATTCGCAGCTCTGGCTTTGATTGTGCCGTTCTGCACAGTTCAAGCAAAGGAGCAAACAAAGCAACCGCAAAAGTTTGTTTCATCGGCTCTTGAGCTAAAGGGCGCTCGGTTAGGTTTGTCTATGAGTGACATCAAAGGAGATTTCTCTATCTCTTGCAGCAAAGACAAATGCGATGACTACTATTTCCCAAAAATTGGTGGAAGTCTGTCCGTAATTCCCGATAAGAGGACATTTGCAGGCGCACCAATTACACGTTACAGCTTTGAGTTCTACGAAGATCGGCTTGTTGAAATGCACGTCTGTGTTGAGCCAGATTACTTTCAACTGATCTTGCTGGCGTTGCAAGAAAAATACGGCGAACCTCAAGTCAAGGAAAAGGATGTTTTGCAAAATGGCTACGGCGCAACCTTCAATAACCTCAAGGGAACATGGAAGGCGAAGGATGGCTCAACGATGCGACTGGAGCGATTCTATCCAAACATGGAATCGTCTTGCGTCATACTCAAAGACAACGTAGCGTTAAGCAAGAAACCGACGACGGGTAAGAACCCGATGGCTGACCTATAGTTCTTTAATCGTGAGGAAATTATGCAGACCATTGACGAACTTAAAGCAGAGCAGAAACGCCTCGAATCTGAACTGAGCAAGGTCAAAGCAAAGATCAAGCGATTCGACCAAGACCGGGAGCGCGAGAAGGTTAAGCAGGTTCGCAAGCTCATGGATGAATTGGGCCTGACCATTGAACAGATCACACCCAAGACCCGCAAGCCGCGCAAGGTTAAGCCGTCACCGGCTCCAGCCGCTTAATCACGCGCTGCACCTGAGCAAGTAGCCAGCTCCCACCCTTCGGAGCTGGCACGCCGATTCTGTTAAGTTCGGCCATCATTCCACGTTGAGACAATCCACGCGCCTTCATTCCATCGAACAGGGAGCGCAGCTTCTCGGCGTAATCGTCGGCGACCTTCTGACGTGCTTCGACATTGGGACGCAGATTGTCAGCTCCGGCACGACCCAGGACAACACCGCGAGACTTCGCGACGGCCAAAGCGTCTTTCGTGCGCTGGCTAATCCGCTTCGCCTCATGCTCGGCAAACGCGGCCATGATGTGAATGGTTAGTTCGTTCGCTTCGGGCATATCGCACGCGACGAACTTCACTTTCGACTCCATCAGACCGGACACGAAATGCACGTTACGCGCCAGGCGGTCGAGCTTGGCAATGATGAGCGTAGCGCCTTTCTTGCGACACGCAGCGAGAGCCGATTTCAACTGGGGGCGCTTCGCCAGGGCGTCCGAACCCTTGCCCGTTTCGACTTCCTGAAACTCGGCGACCAACTCCCATTCGCCACCATTCAGGAACCGGCTAACGGCTTCCTTCTGAGCGTCCAGGCCAAGACCGGACGCGCCTTGCTTTTGCGTGCTGACTCGAAAGTAAGCGATGAACTTGCCGTTTGCCATTGTTGCCTCCCTTGCTGACTACAGAACAAGACGTTCGTTTAATGTGTGGTCAGTATGCCATGCCGAGCATGTAGGAGTCAATAGTGAATCTTATACTTGCATTCGCGTATGATTTATGTTAATGTCTCGTCCATAGTGAATAACCAGGACGCAACAGCATGACCACCACCGAACTTCTGAGCCGCCAGGCAGCCGCCGAATGGTTGGCGCAGCAGCTCCAGGACAAGAACGCCGAACAGTGGGCGCTCTTCCTCCGCAACAACGCGAACAATGCACGCCGCGCCATCTACCGCCTGCCGGTCGAGCAGATCGGGCGCAACTCCTTCTATCAGCCCGACGAGCTGGCGAAGTTCGTCCAGTTCGAGCAAGGCCGACAGCTCGGCCAGCTCAAACTTACCGGAAGAGCCGCCGAAGTCCTCCAGGCATTCGGAACCGGAACCAGAGGCGCAACCGCTAACGGGCGCAAATGGAAGGGCGGTAGCGCAAACATCGGCCTGACCAATAGCGGCGAACGCTTCGTTCAGACCATGATTAACGAGCCGCTTACCGTGTTCGCAATGACACCCGCCCAGGCTGTCGAATTCGGCAAAGAGCTGATCGAAGCAGGCCAGGCCGCACAACGTCAGAACAGCCAGGCCAACACCGGCAACGGTGCCGACATGACCGGCTACAAAACCGTCACCGACAATCAAGACATCCTGATTCAGCGAAAGGGCTAATCATGGCAAGCAAGACAGCAAAACCCGTCAAGACCGACACCGTTAGTCTTGCCGAAGCGGCATACATGCTGCAATCCGAACTCGGCAACTTTCGTCAGTGGGTAGCGTTCCTTAACGACACCAACAAGGGCGATCCGACCAGCGTTTGCGGTATCAGCCTTCATGCCTGCGCTCACATGCACGACGGCCACCAGTTCAGACCCCGTTACGCGCTTATCGACGTGCTGGAGTTCATTAGTCGAGTCCAGGCAATTGAACCGAACGCCAGGCCGGCGAAGATTCAGCCGATCCCGCTCATGATCCACAAGGGCCGCTATTGGAAGCTCAACAAGTTCGACAAGGAAGGCAACCCCGTAACCACAACCATGCGGCACCTTGCACCCTTGAACGGCGCAAAGAGCAGCACCGGCACAGCCGCAACGATGCACTGAATACCCGACCAGGGGCGGCGGGATAACCGCCCCACCACTCAACCAAGGAGCAACAACAATGCAAACCGTAACCTTTGACCAGGCCCACGAAATCATCGACCAAGCCAGCTACTTGCAACCGTCCATCGACGGCGGCGACAAGACAGTTCATTTTGGCATCGACGAGAAAGGCCGCGAGTTCGTTTTGATCGTGTCGGCGATGACCGGAAAGGGCAAGATCGGCATCCTGTAACCAGGGCAACAGGGAAAGCGAAAGCCGTTTTCCCTGTCGTCTTGAGTCAGTCAGGAGTGACTGAGCGAGACACCAAAAAGAAAGCCGCCAGCAGGCACAAGACCAGCGGCGGCAAATGTTCATACGCAAAATGGATTATACCAATTCCCTTCACTGTCGGGCCGTAGTTGATTGGATCGAAGTAGAGATTCAGACGATCAATGCGACCAACTTTCAGACCGTTCAACGGGCGTTTGGTAAGGTGCTTAACTTGCCCGAAAGCATCAATATTTGGGTAAAAGCACATGATGCAAATGAAGGTGGCGGAACATGCCGTTTTTCGGTTCGCATTCAGGACGTTACGCGCTATTACGACCTTGAGAAATGGTTAATAAATGTTAGCGCAATGTTACCCCTTTCCGAGAGTTGGCTTATCTCGAAAATGGAGCTTGCGTTAGACGTATATTGCGACGATCAAGAAGCAATGACGGCACGCCTTTACAAGTTCATGGCAAACCCTGTCAGCGATAACCGGCGCATGTATCACGAGGGGCGCGGCACACCTAAAGCCGTTCCTCGACACTTCGATTCAATCGAGCGCCATCTGTCCGAAGGCTGGCAAATCGCCATCGGCAACAAGACCGACAACGAGTATCAACACCTCTACGTTAAGGACACCGACACACAGGACGGACAGCGGCACAAGGTAGAGAAACGAGCCAGGCTCGAAATCAGATTGTCGGGTGCAGCATTGCCTTACCAGACCCCGGAAGAGTGGCAGCAATGCAAGTTCGAGAGGATGGCCGCTTACTTCAAGCAGCGTCAGCTTAAAGACAATCTCGACCCGCTCATTCAAACGCTGGCAGAGGCAACCGACCAGATCGGCGAACGCAAGACCAGGAACAGGCGGGAAGGTGGCACACGGCAATACAGCAAGGCGACCAAGGCCGACCCCATTAACGGGGCGATCCGTCAGGCACTACGCGACCTGTCGAAGCGATGGGCAAGCACTGGCAAGCGGGGACGGGTTGCAAAGTCGGCTTGCGGAAATTCGGGGCGAATTAACGAGCAGAACCCGCATGAACAAAGGAAACAGGTAGCTGACTCTAATAACTACATATACGAACAAGAAGAACAACAAGGCAAAGACAACCAGGAACAACACATTCAGGGCAACAACGGGCGCAACCGTGAGCAGTCGGCAGAATCGGCCAAGCCGATTCAGACCGACCCAACACGCAGCGCACTGGATGACCTGATCCAGAGTTACGAAGCAACGCCGGAAGCGAAGAACGAACACAACCGGATTGATGAACTCATGGGGGCGGTTGTCGGCGCTGCCGACTCCCCGCCCCATCAAACATCGAAGTCCTAGAAAAATCGACGACCCTCGAAGGCAGTCCATTCATCAACGAGGACGATTTTTCGTGAAATCTTATACATTGGCACCGCTCGGCCAGGCCGCGATATACTTGCCCCAAGCAGGTGTCCCAACCGGGACACCGTGCGACGATCAAGATTTGTTTGGGGTGCCGAAGAATCAAGCGGTTGGCGCCGGTAGGATGGTGACACGGTGAGTCCAGGTGTCACCGGTTCGATCCCGGTATGTCGCCCCAGATTTAAACCCCCGAAAGTCGAAAGACTCTCGGGGGTTTTCTCTTTGGAGTTTTGCGATGCCTTCGTCCCTTGCCACACCTGCTGTGTTTTCCGGTCTTCAACCTGCAGTCGTATGGGCGCATTTTGCCACGCTGTGCCGTATTCCCCGTGCCTCCAAGCATGAAGCCTTACTCCGCGACGAATTGCTCGCCTGGGCGCTTGGAAAGGGATTGCATGGCGAGGTCGACGGTGTGGGGAATCTGCTTATCCGCAAGCCGGCAACGGCAGGTCGCGAGCATTCGCCTGGGGTGATTCTCCAGGCACACCTCGACATGGTGTGCCAGAAGAACGGCGACAGCGCGCACGATTTTCTGCGTGATCCGATTGTTCCTGTGCTTGACGACGGCTGGCTGGTTGCTGACAAAACTACCCTCGGGGCGGACAACGGGGTAGGCGTGGCGCTGATCCTGGCCGTTCTCGACAGCGAGGACATTGCGCACGGTCCGATTGAAGCTCTGCTGACGATCGATGAGGAGGCCGGCATGGGTGGTGCGCGCGGTCTGGCGTCGGGTGCGCTGCAGGGGCGTCTGATGCTGAATCTGGATACCGAGGAGTGGGGCGAGTTTTATCTCGGTTGCGCAGGTGGGCTGGATGTCAACGTCGAGCGCCCCGGCCGGTCGGTTTCCGTAGCCGAAGGCCATCAAGGCTGGGAGATCACGCTTCATGGCTTGCGCGGTGGGCATTCGGGAGTTGATATCCACGAAGAACGCGGCAATGCAATCAAATTGCTGGTACGCGTGCTGCGCCACCTGGAACAGGATTTCCCGTTGCGCTTGGCGGCATTGAGGGGCGGTACGGCACGCAATGCCCTGCCGCGGGAGGCTAGCGCGTCGTTTACGCTGCGTGCGGGGATGGGGAATGCCCTGGTGGCTCGCGTGGCGGAACTCCAATTGTTGCTGCGTAGCGAATTGCTGGGCGTGGATGACGCGCTGGTGCTGGACGTCTCGCCTTGTGCTGTGAGTACCGTTTTGACGGCGGAGGAGCAGGCGGTCTGGCTGTCTACCCTGCATGCGGCGCCGCACGGTGTCCGACGCATGAGCCGGCAGGTTCCGGGCGTGGTCGAGACGTCCAATAATCTTGGCATGGTTGACCTGCACCCGAATGGTGGCTCGTGTAACTTCATGGTGCGTTCGCTGCTCGACAGCGGAAGTGCAGCATTGGCTGACGAGATTGTCAGTTTGTGGGGACTCAGTGGCACGGTGGCGAGTAGGGATGGCTACTACCCCGGATGGACGCCGAATCCGTCGTCAGCCCTGCTGAAAACCTGCCAAGCGGTCTATAAGCGGAATTTCGGTGCAGATTCGAGCGTGCAGGTAATTCATGCCGGACTGGAGTGCGGCATCATTGGCGCCAAGTATCCTGGGCTGGATATCGTTTCCTTCGGTCCGACCATACGCGGTGCCCACGCGCCGGGGGAACGGGTCGAGGTCGCATCGGTAGCACGCTGCTGGCGACTGCTGACGGCTATCCTGGCTGAATTGCGGTGATGGGAGTGATCATGAAACGATTACCGATGGTATTGATGTTCGGCATTCTTTCCGCCTGTGGTGTGGAGACGGCAAGTACGGCCACGACTTCGGCTGCCCTGAAGAAGCAGGAACTGGAACAGGGGCTTGCCACTCTGGACAAGGTTCAGCGCGATCTGGGCGAGGTGGTCAAGCAATCTGAGCAACGCGCTGCGCAGACTGACGAGGCCAAATAGGCGCTTAGCGCCGGCGGATGGCTTCGCGGCGGGCGAGGCCGAGTTTGCTGGAGCGTTCCATCTTTTGCACGAAGGCCGGGAAGTCGAGGCCGAATTTGGCGCGCAGTTCCTTGGCGTAGTTGTGCAGCCAGCGCCAGCGCGGCTCGAAGTAGGTTTCCTTGAAGGCGTAAAGCACGTGGTTGCCGTCGTCTGGCACCGAAATGACGATGACCTGATCGTCGAATACGTGCATCGCTTCGCCGATCAGTCCGGCATAGCTTTCCTTTTCGCCGGCCAGGTTGATGACCAGCACCCCGTTACCGGCCAGCTTGGCGTAAGCGTTCTCGAAGAATTCGCGGTTGGCCAGGCTGGGCGCGAAACCGGTTTTGTCGAAGGCATCGACGAGCAGGACGTCGAGGCCCTTGTCGGTGGTTTCGAGAAACGCCGCACCATCCCCGTTGATGATACGCAGGCGCTCGTTGTCCGGCGGTACCAGGAAGGTATCGCGAAAGGCGATCACCTCGGGGTTGAGTTCAACGGCCGTCATGTGCGTGCCGGGCATCCGGTGGTAGCAGAACTTGACCAGCGAGCCGCCGCCCAGGCCGATCAGCGCAATGCGCTTCGGCCGGGGCTGGAAGAGCAGGAAGGCCATCATTTTCTGCGTGTAGCGGATGGCCAGGTCGTTCGGCGCCTTGAGCGACATTTCGCTCTGCATCAGACGGACGTTGAAATACAGGAAGCGCGATTTTCCGTCGTCGATGACAAAAGGCTTGGGATAGCTTTCGTCGAGCAGTTGGGCGCGTAACTCGCCGGCCCGCGCCCAGGAGGGTTCGTGCAGCAGTACCGTGCCCGTTTCAACTTCGAACGGGCTGGGCAGTTCGTACAGCTTGCTCAAGCGGCGAACTTAATCGGGCAGGTCCGCAGCATGGAGCAGGAAAACGTATTCGTCGCCGGCGGCGGTATCGAGCCAGGTGAAGGGCAGTGTTGGGTAGGCCGCTTCCAGGGCGTCGCGGTTGTGGCCGATTTCGACAACCAGGATGCCATTGTCGGTGAGATGCTTCTTTGCCTCGCGCAGGATGATGCGCGTGAAATCGAGACCGTCTTCTCCCGAGCCAAGCGCAAGTTCCGGCTCGTGCAGGTATTCCGGGGGCAACGCGGCAACCGATTCGGCATTGACGTACGGCGGATTCGAGATGATCAGGTCGAATTTTCGTCCATCCAGATTCTTGAATGCGTCCGAGCGAATCAGCTCGATGCGCTCGTAGAGCCCGTAATCGGCCACATTGCGTTCGGCGACTGCAATGGCATCCGGAGACAGGTCGACGGCGGCGACTTCGGCGTTGGGGAAAGCGATGGCCGTCAGGATGGCCAGGCACCCCGAGCCGGTGCATAGATCGAGGGCTGATTCGATGGCCCATGGGTCATCGATCCACGGTGCCAATTGTTCCTCAAGCAATTCAGCAATAAAGGAGCGCGGGACGATGACGCGGTCGTCGACATAGAAACGGTGTTCGCCGAGCCAGGCTTCGTGCGTCAGGTAGGCTGCCGGCAGGCGGTCCTGGCAGCGGCGATGGTAGATGTCGAGCAGCGCCTCGCGCTCATGGGGGAGCAGCTTGGCATCCAGGAACGGTTCCAGGCGGTCGAGCGGAAGACTCAATGTATGGAGTGTCAGGTAGACAGCCTCATCCCAGGCGTTGTCGCTGCCATGGCCAAAGAACAGTTTGGCGGCGGTGAAGCGACTGACCGCGTAGCGGAGATAGTCGCGGACGGTGATGAGTTCGGTGGTAGCGGTGGTGCTCATGCGCTCAGGATTTGTTCGAGAATGCGCCGATAGACGGCGGATAGCTTGGGATAAGAGTCAACGGCGATGCACTCGTCGATCTTGTGGCTGGTGGCGTTGACGGGGCCGATTTCCAGCATTTGCCTGCAGATGTCGGCGATGAAGCGTCCATCGGAGGTGCCCCCAGTCGTCGACAGCTCGGTCTCGATGCCGCAGACCTCGCGGATGGCGGTCGAGGCGGCATCGGCCAAGGGGCCACGTCCGGTCAGGAAGGGGCGGGCGCCGAGCGTCCATTTGATCTCGTAGTCCAGCCGGTGCTTTTCCAGAATGGCGCACAGGCGGGCTTGCAGCCCTTCCGGCGTGCTCGCTGTCGAGAAGCGGAAGTTGAACTTGATTTCGACGCTACCCGGGACGACGTTGGTGGCACCGGTGCCGCCGTGGATGTTGGAAATCTGCCAGGTGGTCGGCTGGTAGTACTCATTGCCCCGGTCCCATTCGGTAGCGGCCAGTTCAGCCAGTGCCGGGGCGGCTTCGTGGATCGGGTTGCGGCCCTTTTCCGGGTAGGCGATATGACATTGGATGCCCTTGACCGTCAGCACGCCGGACAGCGAGCCGCGACGGCCATTCTTGATCATGTCGCCGAGCGTGTCGACCGACGTGGGTTCGCCGATGATGCAGAAATCGATGGTTTCACCGCGTGCCTTCAGGGTTTCGACGACGATGACGGTACCGTCGGTGGCATCGCCTTCTTCATCGGAGGTGAGCAGGAAACCGAGCGAGCCAGGGAAATCCGGGTTGGCGGCGAGGAAAGCTTCGACCGCAGTCACCGAAGCGGCCAGCGAGGACTTCATGTCGGCTGTGCCGCGCCCATAGAGCATGCCGTCACGGATTTCCGGAGCAAAGGGCGGTGAAGTCCATTTCTCCAGAGGGCCGGTCGGCACGACATCGGTATGGCCGGCAAAGACGAATAGCGGTGCCCGGGTGCCGCGGCGTGCCCATAGGTTGGTGACACCGTTGCGGTTGATGTATTCGAGGGTAAAGCCGAGCGGTATCAGGCGGGCGCCGATGATCTCCATGCAACCACCATCTTCGGGCGTAACGGAGTGACAGGCGATCAGATTTTTCGCCAGTTCAAGTGTGGGGTCGGACATCGGGTATTTTATTCTTCGTTATCGGCGAGGCTGAGCGTGAATTCCTTGAACGACGCGCCGCCTTCGTTGGTGCTGTCGAATTCCAGTGCAACGTCGGATTTCTTGTCATCCTTGCTGTTGTTCGATCCGAACTCGGAATTGTTGATCAGCCATGACAGATTGGTCGGCGAATCAGCATTTGCCAAGGCCTCGTCAATGGTAATGGTGCCCGCGCTGTACAGATTGAACAGATCTTGCTCGAAGGTCTGCGATCCCGGTGCGAGGGTTTGTTCCATCGCATCCTTGATGCCCTGGACTTCGCCACGCTCGATCAACTCGCTGATGTGGCGCGTGTTGAGCATGATTTCGCAGGTCGGGATGCGCTTGCCGTCCGGTTTCTTGACCAGGCGCTGCGAGACGATGGCGCGCAGTGCGACCGAGAGGTCGAGGAACAGTGCCGGGCGGTTCTCGGCCGGGAAGAAGCTGATGATGCGGTTCAGCGCGTGGTAGCTGTTGTTGGCGTGCAAGGTGGCGAGGCAGAGATGGCCGGTTTGCGCATAGGCGATGGCCGCCTGCATGGTGTCCTTGTCGCGGATTTCACCGATCAGGATGCAATCCGGTGCCTGGCGCATGGCGTTCTTCAACGCCGAATGCCAATCCTGCGTGTCCATGCCGATTTCGCGCTGGTTGACGATGGATTTCTTGTGCTTGAACAGGAACTCGATCGGGTCCTCGACCGTCAGGATATGCCCAGAGCGGTTGGCATTCCGGTGGTCGAGCATGGAGGCGAGGGTGGTCGACTTGCCCGAGCCGGTCGCGCCGACGATCAGGATCAGGCCCCGCTTTTCCATGATCAGTTCGCCGAGGATATTCGGCAGGCCGAGTTCGTCGAGGGCTGGAATGTTGCCCAGGATGAAACGAACGACGATGCTGGTCGAGCCGCGCTGGCGGAAGATATTGACGCGGAAGTTGCCAACGTTGGGGACGCCGAAGGAGAGGTTCATCTCCCAGTTCGTCTCGAAGGTCTTGATCTGGTCCGGCGACATCAGTTCGTAGGCAATCTTCTCGATCATGTCCGGCAGCATGATTTGCTGGTTGACCGGGATCGTGTTGCCCTGGATCTTGATGTGGATCGGCGCGCCTGCGGAAATAAAGATATCCGAGGCCTGCTTTTCGGCCATCAGTTGGAACAGTTTGTCGAGGATCATGACAAGACCTTCGTGGATTGACGGAACTTAGGCGCGCAGCAACTCGTTGATGCTGGTCTTCGAGCGGGTTTGCGCGTCAACCTTCTTGACGATGATCGCGGCGTACAGGCTGTACTTGCCGCCATCCTTCGGCAGCGAGCCGGAGATGACGACGGAGCCCGGCGGAATCTTGCCGTAGGTGATTTCGCCGGTTTCGCGGTCGTAGATCGGGGTGCTCTGGCCGATGTAAACACCCATCGAGATCACCGAGTTTTCACCGACGACGACGCCTTCGACGACTTCCGAACGAGCGCCGATGAAGCAGTTGTCTTCGATGATGACCGGGCCGGCCTGGATCGGCTCGAGCACGCCGCCGATGCCGACGCCGCCGGACAGGTGAACGTTCTTGCCGATCTGGGCGCAGGAACCGACGGTAGCCCAGGTGTCGACCATGGTGCCTTCATCGACGTAGGCGCCGATATTGACGTAGGACGGCATCAGCACGGCATTCTTGGCGATGAACGAACCCTTGCGCGCGAAGGCGCCCGGCACGACGCGGAAGCCGCCGGCCTTGAACTGCTCTTCGGTCCAGCCCTGGAACTTGGTGTCGACCTTGTCGTAGAAGTTGATGTCGCCAGCCTTCTGGATGCGGTTGTCGCGGGTGCGGAAGGAGAGTAGCACGGCCTTCTTCGCCCACTGGTTCACCGTCCATTCGCCGTTGACCTTCTCGGCCACGCGCAATTTGCCGGCGTCGAGGTCGGCAATGACCGATTCGATGATCTTGATGGCGTCGGTCGATTGGGTGGTCAGTTCGGTGCGCTTTTCCCAAAGTTCGTCGATGGTGGCTTGCAGCGGATGGCTCATGTGAAGTTCTCTCTTGGTTACAGTTGTTGTGCGAATTGGCGGATGCGCTGGGTTGCGTCGAGACACTCGGCCAGCGAGGCAACCAGCGCTATACGGATGAAATTGGTGCCCGGATTGATACCCTGTGACTCGCGGGCGAGAAAGCTGCCGGGTAGAACCACGACATTATAGTGTTCGAGCAAGCCACGGGCGAACTCGGTGTCGGCGATCGGGGTCCTGGCCCACAGGTAGAAGCTGGCGTCCGGCATGCCGGTCCCGAGTACCTCGGAAACCAACGGCGTGCAGGCCGCGAATTTCTCGCGGTACTGGTTGCGGTTGTCGAGCACATGCGCCTCGTCGTTCCAGGCGGCAATCGATGCGGTCTGCACCGGCGGCGACATGGCGCAGCCCTGGTAGGTGCGGAACAGCAGGTATTTCTTGAGAATTGCCGCATCGCCAGCGACGAAGCCGGAGCGCATGCCCGGCACATTCGAGCGCTTGGACAGGCTGGAGAACATGACCAGGCGTTCGTTGCCGCGGCCAAGCAGCTTCGCGGCCTGCAGACCGCCGATCGGCGGGTTGGCTTCGTCGAAGTAAATTTCCGAATAGCACTCGTCGGAGGCTATCACGAAGCCATATTTGTCAGACAGGGCAAACAGTTGTTTCCAGTCGTCCAGCGACAGTACCTTGCCGGTCGGATTGCCCGGCGAGCAGACGTAGAACAACTGGACGCGCGCCCATTCGGCATCGGTAAGCTGGCTGTAGTCGAAGGCGAAGCCGTTTTCCGGCAGGTTGTTCAGGAAACGCGGTTCGGCGCCGGACAGGTAGGCTGCCCCCTCGTAGATCTGGTAGAACGGATTGGGGCTGACGATGAGTGGAACGTGCCCGCGACTGGGGTCGATCACCGTTTGCGCGAATGAGAAGAGGGCTTCACGGGAGCCGTTGACTGGCAGGATTTCCGTTTCCGGATTCAGCTCGAGGCCGTATCGGCGCTGGCACCAACCGGCGATGGCCTGGCGCAATGCCGGCAAGCCTTGGGTAGTCGGATAGTTGGCCAGGCCTTTGAGGCCGCCAGCCAAGGCTTCCATGATGAAAGCCGGTGTGGCGTGCTGGGGCTCGCCGATGGATAGCTTGATTTCCTTGTACTGCGGGTTCGGTGTGAGGCCGGCAAATAAGGCGCGCAGCTTTTCGAAGGGATAGGGCTGAAGTTGGGCGAGATGCGGATTCACGTCGGACATCGAATGGGTGTAAAAAGCTGATTATCGCCGAAAACGACTTGCCTGCCTCATGAACCGACGCGTTATGCTTTGCATTGTCCTGCCGCTGCTTTTGGCGGCCTGTGCCTTCGGTTATCACGCCCACGGCACGTTCAGCGGCATTTCCGGCGAGCTGCGGGGCAAGGCGTTTCCGAGCAATACGCAGGGCGGCGGGCGCTTTTTGCTGGCCGATCAGGAAGGGCGGCTTCGCTGCGAGGGCGAGATGGCGCCGCCTCAATCCGCAACGCCTTCGGGGAGTTGCGAGGATGAGATGGGGGTCGGGATAGTCCGCTGTAGCGACGGGCGCGTGATGGCGGCACGTTGGACAGCCATCTCGTGTCGGGCGTTTCGGGGATACGCCGAGGATGAAAGGGGCAATCGCCTTGATTTTCGCGTTGAACGTCGGCGCTGAGTCTATCCTCAACGATATATTGTTAAAATTGTAATATTCGTCTAGATTTGACAGGTATCTGGCCGTGCGGGCAGGCGGTGTGCAGGATTGCTGGTTGGGGAGGAGTATGCGCCGTTCATTCTTGTCTTATTTGCCAAGTACGTTGGTGATCGATATTCCGGAGATCGACGCGCAGCACGCGCATCTTTTTGAGCAGCTCGATGAGTTCAAGACCTCCTGCATCGACCATAACGCCTATCAGGCCGACGAGGCCGAGGCACTTTTTGCGACGCTGGCGGCACATTGCCGGACCGAGGAGCGGCTTGCCGGCGAGGCGGGGCTCGATTTCCGGCGGCATGGCGAAAAGCACCGGGTCATGCTGCGCGGTATCCGGAAAATGCTCGATGACATGGAAAAGCCGGGCGCCGACGTATTCAGCCTGATCCGCTATGTCGATTACTGGTTCGAGCGGCATATCCAGGAGGAGGATAGGAACCTCGGCATCAACCTGAAGCAGCTGGCATTCGCCGAGGTTGGGGAGCAATTTGCCGATGAATTCCTGGGGCAGCGTACGTCGGGATGAGCGTTGCCGCTAGCCGAGCAGGGTGACACGTATTTTTTCGAACAGGCTCAGGCTGGCCCACCAGACCAGGCCTTTTTCACGAAACAGGTCGCCGCTGGGGGTTAGGGTCAATTTACGCGCCCCGAATTCGGTGCGCCCCGTTTCGGCGATAAAGCCCGACTCCATGAGATAACGGGCAATGGCTGGCTGAATCTGCTGTCCGCCCAGCGTCCAGCGCGAGCCGTATCCTTCGTCGTCACCGCTCAGCATCAGAATCGGTTCGCTGGCGATGAAACGCAGTACTTGCAGGGTTTCAGCGCGATGGGGAATGATGTTGGGCGACATCGGGTGTCGGCTCAGTAGGCAACGCGGGTCGGATTTTGGGACCAGGCGATCAGCGGCGCCAATGCGTCCGCCAGCGGATGGTGTTCCATGACAATACCGCGTTCGGTGAAATGCCGTTGCAGCTCGTCGTACAAAGCGTCGTCGCAAAAGCCGATGGCAGCGGCCTCGCTGCGGCTGTTGGCGAAAACCACCCGCTCGATGCGCGCCCAGTAGGCCGCTGCCAGGCACATCGGGCAGGGTTCGCTGGAGGTGTACAGGGTACAGCCGGTCAGGTGGAAATCACCCAGTTGCGCGCAGGCTGAGCGGATGGCGGAAATTTCGGCGTGGGCGGTGGGGTCGCGGTCGGCGACAACCCGGTTCCAGCTTTCCCCTATGATTTGGCCATCACGGACGATGACGGCGCCAAAAGGGCCGCCGTCGCCGGCTTCGCTGCCGCATCGTGCCAATTCGACGGCACGGGTGAGGAAAACATCGTCGGAGTTCATGCGCTTGCCCTCGGGTTGGCGACCATGAAGCGTTTAAGGCGTCGGTGTCATGGATGCTATCATACGCCCCACCGCTGCGGTGCGGCATGGTGCGCCGGGCGGAATAAACCATGCGCCTGACCAAACTAAAACTCGCCGGCTTCAAATCCTTCGTCGATCCAACATCCGTTGCCTTGCCCGGGCAATTGGTCGGGGTCGTCGGCCCCAATGGCTGCGGCAAATCCAACATCATGGATGCCGTACGCTGGGTGCTGGGCGAATCCAAAGCCTCGGAACTGCGTGGCGAGTCGATGCAGGATGTCATCTTCAACGGCTCGACCAACCGCAAGCCGGTGTCGCGCGCCTCGGTCGAGCTGATATTCGACAACTCGCTTGGTCGGGCGATGGGGCAGTGGTCGCAGTATGGCGAGCTGTCGGTCAAGCGCGTGCTGACGCGCACCGGGCAGTCCGACTATTTCATCAATAACCAGAAGGTCCGCCGCAAGGACATCACCGACCTGTTCCTGGGAACCGGGTTGGGGCCGCGCGCCTACGCCATCATCGGCCAGGGCATGATCTCGCGCATCATCGAGGCCAAGCCGGATGATCTCCGCGTCTTTCTCGAGGAGGCCGCCGGCGTCACCCGCTACAAGGAGCGCCGCAAGGAAACGCAGGGCCGCCTCGAAGATACGCGCGAAAACCTGCTGCGCGTCGAGGATATCCGCGAGGAACTCGGTCACCAGATCGGTCGCCTGGAAGCGCAGGCGGAAGTGGCGCGGCGCTATCAGGCGCTCAATGAGCAGCTGGTCCGGCGCCAGCAGTTGCTCTGGTTGTTGAAGAAGCGCGAAGCGGAGGCCGAACGTCAGCGACTGGCGCTCGAAGTCGAACGCGCAACGACTGATCTCGAAGCGCAGAGCGCGGCATTGCGCGAAACCGAGGCACGTGCCGAGGAAACCCGCGAGGCGCACTTTGCCGCCGGCGACGCGCTGCATGTGGCGCAGAGCGAGATGTATGCGGCCAATGCCGAAGTGGCGCGCATCGAGGCTGAAATCCGCCATCGCCGCGAGTCGCGCAGCCAGCTCGAAGCGCGTCTCGTGCAATTGGAGGGAGAGCTGGCGCACTGGACGGCGACCGCCGAAAAGCTGGCCGAAGACCGTCTGCGCTGGGAGGAGCAGCAGGAAATCACCCGCCTGCGCGTCGAGGAAGCTGAGGAGCGCCTGCACCAGCAAATGAACCTAGCGCCGCAGGTTGAGGAGGACCACGCCCAGGCACAGGAAGAACTGCAGCGACTGAAGACGCGTTCGACGAACGGCGAGCAGAAGCTGGAAGTCGAGTTGACGAACAAATCGCACGCCCAGCGCGCCCTGCAGGCCATCACCCAGCGCCGCGAACGCCTGCGCGAAGAAACCTTCGGCGACGCACCGGACGAGCTCGAACTCGCCGAAAAGGAAGAAGAGCTGTCGCTGTTGCGCGAGGAGCTTGCTGGCGATCAGGACCAGTTGCAACAATTGCAGCAGGAAATGCCGCAGCTTGAAGCCCGCCGCCGCGAGGCGCAGGCCGAATTGCAGCGACTCGAACGCGAGCTGGCCGCCGGCCATGCCCGCCGTGCCGCGCTGGAGCAGATGCAGGTCAAGACGCAGGCAACCGGCCAACTGCCGGAGTGGCTGCGCCGTCATGGCCTGGAGGACGCCCCGCCGCTGTGGCAAAAAATTCATGTCGAGGCCGGCTGGGAAGAGGCCGTCGAAGCGGTTCTGCGCGAGCGCCTGTCGGCCATCGCCTGCGACGATCCGGCCAAACTCGACGAATGGCTGCATGACCGTCCCGAAGCGCGGCTGGCCGTGGCCCTGCCGGAAAACACGGAGGATATGGACCGGCGTTTTCGGCCGGCCAGCGGATCTCTCGCCGAGCGCCTGCGCTGCGACGATGCAGGTCTCGCCGCCGTGCTGGCGGATTGGCTGTCGCCGGTGCGCACGGCCGAAACGCTGGCCGATGCCCTGGCCGGACGCGCCGCGCTGGAAGCCGGGGCGGCGATCGTGACCCGGGGCGGCGATCTGGTCACGGCGACCAGCGTCACCTTCTTTGCCCCCGATGCCGGCGAACACGGCCTGCTCGAACGGCAGCGCGAGATCGAGACGCTGGCCGACGGCATCGCCTTGGCCGAGGAGCGCTCCGAGTCGCTGCGCGAGCAACTGGCGATGTTCGACGAGCAGGTCGGCGATAAGCAGGAGGAGATGGACGAAATCCGCCAGTACGTGACGGACCGCCAGCAGCGCGTGCATGTCGCGCAGATGGACGTGCTGAAGATGACGCAGGCTATTGAGCGCTACAGGGAACAGAAGGAGCGGATTTCCGAGCAACTGGCCGAACTTGCCGAGGAGGAAGAGGGCGAGCGCGAGCGCGAAATGGCGGCCGACGAGCGCATCGAGGAGATTCGCGACGGACTGGCGCGCATTCGCGTCCTGGTCGCCGGTGCGCAGTCGCGCCTCGATGAATGCGAACGGGCGGTTCGCGCCGAGCGCGAGCGCAACGCCGATCTCGACCGTGCCTTGCGTGAGGCGCAGTTCTCGCTGCGCGAGGCCGACGGCAAGCTGCAGGATGTTTTCGCCCAGCAGGCCATGGCACAGCGCGAGTTGACCCGTATCGAAAAGGACAGGGCGCTGTGCGCCGAGCAGGTCGAAGCGGCGCCGCCGGATGTCATGGAAGGCCAGCTCCAGGCGGCGCTGGAAGCGCGGCAGTCGGCCGAACTGGTCCTTGCCGGCAAGCGGGACGCACTCGAAAACGCCACCAATGCCTTGCGCGCACTCGACGAACAGCGCCTTAAGATCGAGCAGGGCTTGGAGCCCTTGCGCGCGCGTATCGGCGACCTGAAATTGAAGGAACAGGCGGCGGCGCTCAATACCGAGCAGTTCGCGCTGCAGTTGCTCGAAGCCGGGGCCAACGAGGAAGCGTTGCAGGCCGAACTCGGCACGGCGCGTCCGCCGGCGCTACAAGGTGAAATTACCCGTCTGTCGAATGCCATCGCCGAACTGGGGGCGGTCAACATGGCTGCCTTGCAGGAGCTTGAAACGGCGACCGAGCGCAAGGGCTACCTCGACATGCAGGCAGCCGACCTGAACGAGGCGATGGAAACGCTGGAAAACGCCATCCGCCGCATCGACCGCGAAACGCGCGACCTGCTGCAGAGCACCTTCGATACGGTCAATGGTCATTTCGGCCAATTGTTCCCGGAGCTTTTCGGTGGTGGCCGTGCAGAATTGGTAATGACCGGCGACGAAATCCTCGATGCCGGCGTGCAGGTTATCGCCCAGCCGCCGGGCAAGAAGAACTCGACCATCCATCTGCTGTCGGGTGGGGAAAAAGCGTTGACGGCGATCGCGCTGGTCTTTTCGATGTTCCAGCTCAATCCGGCGCCGTTCTGCCTGCTTGACGAGGTCGATGCGCCGCTCGACGACACCAATACCGAGCGTTTCTGCGGCATGGTGAAGAAAATGTCAGGAGCAACCCAATTCCTGTTCATTTCCCATAATAAAATCGCGATGGAAATGGCCGAGCAGCTGGTCGGCGTCACCATGCAGGAATCCGGTGTTTCGCGCGTGGTGGAAGTGGATATCGAAGAAGCCTTGAAGATGAGGGATGCTGCCTGAGGCGCTCCCGGGAAGAGATCGAGATGACCGAATTGCAGATGGGTTTGATTGGGCTGGGTGCTGCCGCGGTGGCGGGCGTGTTTGGCTACAACAAGTGGCAGGAATTCCGGCAGCGCAAGATTGCCGAGGCGGTCATGAAACCGCAGCACGAGGATGTGCTGCTTGCCAGAGGCGCCAAGGCGGAGCAAGTCTCGCCGGCATTCCAGCCCGTGGCGCGCAGCGAGCCGGAAATCCGGATCGAAGAGCCGGAGACCACGATTGCGGCAGCGCGAGTCGAACCGATGTTCATCGATCCGACGCCAACGGAGCCATGTGACGACATGTTGCAGGCTTCGGTGGCGGATTCGTTGTCCGAGCCGCCGGTGATCGACACACCGGTCGAAACGGCTATCGCGCCGCCTGCGCCTGTCGTTGCGGAGCCTGCTGCGCTGCCCGATATCGCTCAGGAAGTCGACGCCGGCGACGTGCCTGCCGAACTGCTCGATTCCCGCCTTGAATACATCGTGGCCATGGAGCTCGTCGAGCCGGTGTCGTCGCTCCAGATACTGCATTCCCAGCGTTCGGCGCTGCAGCGTTTGAGCAAGCCGGTTCTTTGGGTTGGCTTCAACGAGAAGGCCCGCGAATGGCAGCGTCTTTCGCCGGACAGCGAACTCGATGTGCGTCGCCTGCGTGTCGGATTGCAACTGGTCAATCGTCTCGGTCCCGTCTCCGAAGGCGACATGGTCATTTTCAGCAACGCCATGCAGGCGCTGGCCGATGAGCTGATGGCGGTGGCCGACATGCCGCCGTCGCGTGTGCTCGATCAGGCAGCCGAGATTGACCGTTTTTGCGCTGCCGTTGATCTGGAAATCGGACTGAATCTGGTCAGCCGCGGGGCTGCCTTTCCGGGAACCAAGATTCGAGCCCTCTCCGAGGCCGCTGGCATGGTACTCGGCGTCGATGGCCTGTTTACGCGCTATGACGATGCCGGTCGTGCCCAGTTCAGCCTGCAAAACTTCGAGAGCACGCCGTTTTCCGCAGAGACATTGCGTGGCATGACCACGCATGGCCTGACCTTCTTGCTTGACGTGCCGCGCGTCGATCACGGCGAGCGCGTCTTCATGCAGATGAGTGAAGTCGCCAAGCGTTTTGCCGACACGCTGCAGGGGGCGTTGGTCGATGACAACCGCCAGCCGCTTTCAGATTCGCAACTCGATCATATCCGTCGCGAATTCATCGGCAAGCCGCAAGCGACCATGGCCAGCTTCGGTCTCGCAGCCGGTTCGCCCCAGGCGCTGCGGCTGTTTTCCTGATGGCGGAACTGATTGCGGCAGCCGAGCGGGCAGCCTGGCTGCGTGCTGAACTGGAACGGCACAATCACGCCTACTACGTCCTCGATGCGCCGACCATTCCGGACGCCGAATACGACAGGCTATTCGGGGAGCTACTGGAACTTGAGCGGCAATACCCCGTCTTGCAGCGTGCGGATTCGCCAACCTTGCGCGTCGGTGGCATGCCGTTGCCGGAATTCGCTTCGGTTCGGCATGAAGTGCCGATGCTGTCGATCCAGACAGAAACCGATACGCAGGCAAGCGGAGCGGGTAATTTCGATGCACGGGTACGGCGCGAACTCGAGTTGCCGGAATCTGCGCCACCCATCGAGTATGCGGCTGAACTGAAATTTGATGGCCTTGCCGTCAGCCTGCGTTATGAACAGGGCGTTTTCGTGCGGGGGGCGACGCGTGGCGATGGTTCGACCGGCGAGGACGTGACGCAGAATCTGCGTACCTTGCGCCAGATTCCCCTGCGTCTCGAAGGCAATGCGCCACCTGTGCTCGAGGTACGTGGCGAGGTCTATATGCGGCGCGACGATCTGGCACGCTACAACGCCCTGGCCGAGTCGCGGGGCGAGAAAACGCTGGTCAATCCACGCAATGCAGCGGCCGGCAGCATCCGCCAGCTCGACCCCGCCATTGCCGCAAGCCGGCCGCTGCGCTTCTTCGCCTATGGGGTTGGCGCCGTCGAAGGCTGGGACATGCCGCAGACCCACGCTGGCGTACTCGACGCGCTGGCCGCTTTCGGTTTGCCGGTCTGCGAACATCGAGCTGTGCTGCGTGGAGCGGAGGCGTTGGCAGATTTCCATCGTCGCGTGGCGGCCATGCGCGACAGCCTGGGGTTCGATATCGACGGCGTCGTTTACAAGGTCAACAGCCTGGCCTTGCAGCGTCGCCTGGGCTTTCGCACCCGCGAGCCGCGCTGGGCGGTGGCCCACAAGTACCCACCGCAAGAGGCGCAGACAGTAGTCGAGGCCATCGACATCCAGGTCGGCCGGACCGGCGCGCTGACACCGGTAGCCCGCCTGGCGCCGGTTTTCGTTGGCGGTGTCACTGTGACCAACGCGACCCTGCATAACGCCGATGAAGTCGAACGCAAGGGGGGCATTTGCGTTGGTGATACGGTGATCGTCCGGCGTGCCGGAGATGTCATTCCCGAAGTGCTCGGGGTCATTGCCGAGCGGCGGCCGTCCGATGCGCGCCCATTCGTCATGCCAGATGCCTGCCCGGTCTGTGGCGCCCACGTGGTACGCGAACCGGGCGAGGCGGTCACCCGCTGTTCGGGCGGTTTTTCCTGCAGCGCCCAGCGTATCCAGGCCATCCTGCACTTTGCCAGCCGGCGGATGATGGATATCGATGGTCTCGGCGAGCGCTATGTCGAGCGCTTGGTTGAGTTCGGCTATATTCATGGGGTTGCCGATCTCTACCGGCTGACGCTTGACGACCTGCTGGAAATGAAGCGCCGGGCCGACGAGCGCGACGGGACGGTGCCGGAAACGGTGAAGGCCGGCCAGGTACCGACGCGCTGGGCGGAGAACCTGTTGGAGGGTATCGCCGCCAGTCGACGGCCGAGCCTGGCCCGCCTGCTTTTTGCCTTGGGTATTCGCCATGTCGGCGAGTCGACTGCCAAGACACTGGCCGACTGGCTGGGCAGCGTCGAGCGCGTGCGCCGTGCGCCAGCCCCCCTGCTCGCCGTATTGCCGGATATCGGCGCGACGGTGGCGGCGGCCATCGCTGATTTTTTTGCCGAAGAACGCAATATGCAAGCGGTGGACGACCTGCTTTGTCCGGAGGTCGGCGTCGCGCCCGCCGACGAGCATCCGCCGCACCCCGGCTTGGCCGAGAAGCTGGCGTGGCGCGAGCTCTATGCCGCGCTCGGTGTGCCTCGATTGACGCCCGTGCGAGCCAGGCAATTGGCGGCCGTGGTCGACGGAGATACGCTGGCGGCAGAGGGCGTCGATACGGCGGCTTTGTCAAGCGCCGGCATTTCCGGAGATGTCATCGACGCCTTGGCCGGATGGCTGAAAGAGCCAGGCAACCGCGGCTTGCTGGCAGCGCTGGTGCGGCGTCGCAGCGAATTGCTGGCGGCCTTGCCGGCGACCCCGGCGGAGGGCGTGGCGGAGGCGCTTCTGGCCGGCAAAACCTTTGTGCTGACCGGCACCTTGCCGACCCTGAAGCGGGATGAGGCGAAAGACTTGATCGAGGCTGCCGGCGGCAAGGTCGCCGGTTCGGTCTCGAAGAGGACGAATTACGTGGTAGCCGGCGAGGAAGCCGGCTCGAAGCTGGAAAAAGCCGTCGAACTGGGCGTTGCCGTGATCGATGAAGTGCAATTGAAGAAAATGCTCGAAGAGGGAGTCGAACCATGAAAAAAGTGAGAAAAGCGGTGTTTCCCGTCGCCGGTATGGGAACCCGTTTCCTGCCGGCCACCAAGGCCAGCCCCAAGGAAATGCTGCCCATCGTTGACAAGCCGCTGATCCAGTACGCCGTCGAGGAGGCTGTCGCCGCCGGCATTACGGACATGGTTTTTGTTACCGGGCGCTCGAAACGGGCCATCGAGGATCATTTCGACAAGGCCTACGAGTTGGAAAGCGAACTGGAGGCGCGCGGTAAGAATGAGATGCTCGAATTCGTGCGCAACATGATTCCCAAGAACATCAACTGCATCTACATCCGCCAGGCCGAGGCGCTCGGTCTCGGGCATGCCGTGCTG
>CAMKYP010000003.1 GCA_946477505.1 uncultured Dechloromonas sp.
CAAGTTTACTCTCTGGATAAGCTGTCGGACAGGTAATTTTCGATGTCTAATCAGATAGTTCGGGCATAGGCGGCAAGTTTTTGCTGAAATTCCCTGACTTTGATCGGCTTGGACAGATAGTCGTCCATGCCTGCCGTGATGCAAGCCTTCCTGTCGTCCTGCATGGCGGCGGCGGTCATGGCAATGATCGGTGTCCGGGGCAGCCCTTGTGAGGTTTCGCGCGTGCGTATGCGTTGCGTGGCCTCGATGCCGCCCATGACGGGCATCTGCATATCCATCAGGATGAGGTCGAAGCGGTGACTGGCGAGAATATCCAGCGCTTCCTGACCGTTTTGTGCCAGCGTGGCTTCGTGCCCCCATTTGGCGAGCAGACCCAGTGCGAGTTTCTGATTGGTGTGGTGATCTTCAACCAGCAGAACTCGCAGCGATTGCTGCGATTCGCGCAGGACGTGCCGGGTGAGCAGGGGATTGCCTTCCAGCGGCAGCGCCGGGGCCGCGAACAGGCGTCCGAGGGTGGTCAGCAACGCGTCGTTGGAAATCGGCTTGGCGAAGAATCCGGCGATTCCGGATTCCTCGCAGCGTAAGGCGTCGCCACGTGATGCACCGGAAGAAAGCATGAGCATCGGCGGGAGTACCTTGTGCTCGGCACGTAGTCGGCTGGCGAGTTCGTAGCCGTTCATTTCCGGCATTTGCGCATCGAGCAGGATGCAGTCGAATGGTTTGTCGGCGTTTCGCATCGCCCGCAGTGCGGCTGCTCCGGAGTCGACGCATTGCGCGGTGATCTGCATGGCGGCCAGCATGGCCTTTAGAATCCGACGATTGGTCGCGCTGTCGTCAACAACCAGCAGGTGGCGCCCCTTTACATCGACGACAGGCGATGCATCAAATCCCGCGCTGTCGGCGAGCCGGAGTTGCAGGGAGAAATGAAAGGTGCTTCCCTTGCCGACTTCGCTGTGCAGCCACATTGATCCGTGCATCAATTCGACGAGGTGTCGGCAGATCGACAGGCCGAGCCCGGTTCCGCCGTATTTCCGGGTTGTTGACGTGTCCTCCTGAGCGAAGGCGTCGAAAATGACCTCCTGCTTGTCCGGTGCGATGCCAATACCGGTGTCGTGGACAGCAAAATGGAGAACGGCATGCTGTTCTTGCTGCTGCATGAGTTCGGCAGTCAGGGATATTTCGCCCTGCGTGGTGAACTTGATGGCGTTGCCGATCAGATTGACCAGCACCTGCCGCAAGCGGCCGGGGTCGCCCCGGACAAAGCGCGGGATATCCGCCGGCAGGTCGCTCAGCAGCTCGAGCCGCTTTTCGTCGGCCTTCAGAGCCAGCGGCTTGAGCGTGTCGGCAATCAGGCGATGCAGATCGAAAGGGATATCCTCGACGATCATCTTGCCAGCTTCGATCTTCGAAAAATCGAGGATGTCGTTGATGACGGTCAGCAAGGATTCGGCCGACGATTTGACGATGGTCAGATACTCCCGCTGCTCCGGATTGAGGGGGGTTTCGAGTGCGAGATCGGTCATGCCGATGACGCCGTTCATCGGCGTCCGGATCTCATGGCTCATGTTGGCCAGAAAATCGCTCTTGGCCTTGCTGGCGGCCTCCGCAATTTCCTTGGCGCGCAGCATGTCGGCTTCGGCCTGCTTGCGGTCGGTAATGTCGATGATCGTGCCGATCAGGCCGGAAATGCTGCCGTCGGGGCGGGTCAGCGCTGCCTTGTTGTAGATGGTGTTATGAGAGCCGTCCTTGAGGTGGATCTGCGCCTCATAGGATTGGGTTCCACCCTTGGCGAACAGTTCGGCATCCTTGGTGACGTGCAGTCTGGCATCCTCGGGGCGGAGCAGGTCGTGCAGCGTGCGCCCCAGCACGGATTCGCGGGGTATATGGGAGAACGCTTCGAAAGCCCGGTTGACGCGCACGTAGCGCCCTGCGGCATTCTTGATGTAGATCGGCAACGGAACGGTCTCGATCAGCTCCTCGACCAGGTGCAATTGTTCGGAGAGCTGCGCCTCGATGCGCTTCCGGTCGGAAATGTCGGTCCGGATGGCGATGTAACGCTCGGGGATACCTTGCGGACCGAGCAGGGGCACGATGGTGGCGTTGACCCAGTAGGTACTCCCCTGGCGCGTGCGGTTGCACATTTCGCCCCGCCACACGCGACCTTCCGAGATAGTTGTCCATAGGTCGCGATAAAGTTCGGGAGCGTGGTGCCCGGATTTGATGATCCGGTGGTTCTGCCCCACCAATTCCTCGCGTGGGTAGCCGCTGATCTCGCAGAAACGGTCGTTGGCATACAGGATCGTTCCCTGGATATCGGTGATGCTGACGATGGCGTGCTGATCGAGTGCGAATTTCTGGTTGGCGAGCTCGTGTCGGCTCAGTTCGTTTTCCGCAACGACGGCGGCGATACGCTCGGAAAGCACAGCAATGTCTTCGTCGGCCAACTGCCCTGAGTCGCTCCCGGCACCTTTGGGAAGCAGGTCGTGCATGGTCTGACGGAGCGAGCGCAGCGCGTTTTCCCGGCCGGCCAGCGACTGGCGAAGCCTCTCGTTGGCGGTACTCAGCTCGAATGATGAAATCTCCAGGCTGCGTGTCCGCAATTCAAGGTCGCGTTCGTATTGTTCGTACGTGGCATCGACCTTTGCCAAGAAATCGCCCAATCCCTCCAGAACCGGGCGTAGTGCCGGGTCGGCATTGGCCATGGCGGCTGGCATGTCGGCCAGCAAAACCGCCAGGGCCGCCTCGTCCTTGATGCCAAGGCTGCGTTTCAGTTGTCGCAGGAGGGTTTTCTGCATGTCGAATCGGTTCAGGTTTCGCCGAGGCAGGTGATGGTCATCGTTTGATTGTGCAATTTGCAAGACGATCCCGGGGTGAAGGGACTGATTTCGCCATAGGAATAGAATCCGCTCAGGGTTGCCTTGCTGCGGAATACATCGCCTACGGCCTCGACCTCCTCGTCGACCCGGCTTCCCATGACCAGCTTGCGGCCGACACAGCTGACCAGGATGGCGAGCGTGTTTTCTACTGACTGGAACACGCCGGCAGCTGCCTCGGCGGCAGCTTCGGCACCATTCACCAGCTTGTCGGTGCTGGCGTGCATCAGGCGGAGATAGCCATTGGCATCGATTTCCCCGGCCAGGATCAGGCTGCCCGAGGCTTCGTCGACCCCGAGGATGGTGCGAATCAAACCGATGGCGTTGTGATCGTCGCCGAGCATCGCGAAGGGAAACAGCAGGCCCGAGGCTGGCAGGCTGCGGGCATGGTCGCCGAGATAACGCTTGTAGATTTCCAGCGCCGGTTCGCCGTCGAGTTCGTACAAGATGTTGCCCTCACAGCGCGTTACTTTACGGGCCGGTCCAAAAGGCTCCCAGCCACCGAAGGAGCCGTGCCCGAAACGCAGGCCGTCGCCGTACAGGCCGACGGCGACCACCGCATGGTTGCTGACGCCGTCCGGGCCAAGAGTGAAGGTTTCCCTGAACGCGCCACCGTCACCGGCCAGACCACCGGTAATGGGGACACTAATGCCGATGATGCTGGAAATGCCGTCGACCAAGGCGCTGCCGTTGATCCGGACCCCGGGGCCAAAGACCAGAACAGCCTTGAGGTCGGGCGCCTGGATTTGCCGGCCGATACGTTCGCCCGCAGCAAACGAGTCGTCCATGCCATTGAGAATCGTGCTGGCCGGCTTCAGCCCAACCTTGTCGAAGGTGACTGCCGTAATACAGCAGGTTCCGTCATCGACGCCGGCGGCTGAAATTTCGCCGGCGGTGGAGCAGCCGAGCAAGCAAGCTTGCGGAGCAATGTCTGCCAGGGATTGCTGAAAGCCGGGATGGGTAAAATGATCGATCGCTCCGAAGACCAGAAGCAGATCGCTCCGTTGACCGGCCAGGGGCGCGAGGGCGCGACCAAGCTCGCTCGGTTTGCGGCTGATGACTTGATTGATCCGCACGGGTGCTCTCCCCTGTATGATCTGATGACAAAAATAACATAGAGCGCTTGTGTTGCGCTTATCTTAAAATCGATATTTTTTTCAATTACGATGAATAATCTCCCCGCTCCTCCTGACGATGCGATCGCCCATAGCCAGCGTCTGACCCAGGCTATCGCGAACGACATCGTGGCTGCCGGCGGCTGGATTTCGTTCGCGTGCTTCATGGAGCAGGTGCTCTATCGCCCGGGGCTGGGCTATTACGCGGCCGGTGCACGCAAATTCGGTGCTGCCGGCGATTTCGTGACGGCACCGGAGATTTCTGCCTTGTTTGGACGGGCGCTGGCCCGCCAGGTCATGCAGGTAATGACCCTGTCGTCGCCGTACGTGCTCGAAGTCGGTGCCGGCTCCGGTCGACTTGCGGCAGATCTCCTGCTCGAACTGGAGCATCTGGGACGGTTGCCGGAGCGCTATTTCATCCTCGATCTATCCGCCGACCTGCGCGAACGGCAGCAACAAACCCTGGCGGCGGCGGTCCCCCATCTACTGCCACGGGTGAGTTGGCTGGATCGGTTGCCGGATCACTTTTCCGGTGCGGTGGTCGCCAACGAACTGCTCGACGCCATGCCGGCCCATGTCGTGGCTTGGCGAGAAAATGGCATTTTCGATCGCGGTGTCGCGCTTGATGCGGATGCGGGCTTTGTCTGGGAGGAGCGTCCGGCAAGCGGTGCCCTGCTTGCCGCTGCCCGGCAAATCGGCGAGCAATGTCAGCTGCCGCCGGGTTTTGAGAGTGAAATCAGCCTGGCGGTGTCGTCCTGGGCGGCCGAATGGGGGCACCGTCTCGATCGGGGCGCCCTGCTCCTGATCGACTACGGCTTTCCGCGCCGCGAGTTTTATCACCAACAGCGCGGTCGCGGCACCTTGATGTGCCACTACCGCCATCATGCCCATCCCGATCCGTTCTATTTGCCGGGGCTGCAGGATGTCACGGTCCATGTCGATTTCACGGCGGTGATCGCCGGGGCGCATGGCGCGGGGCTGGATCTGCTCGGCTATGCCAGCCAGGGGCAATTCCTGCTGAATTGCGGCATCCTCGATTTGCTGGGCGGAATACCCGGCGGCACCCCGGAATACATCCGGGCGAGCGGAGCCGTCAATACGCTCCTGATGCCGCACGAGATGGGAGAACTGTTCAAGGTCATCGCCATTGGACGCGGCATCGACGATGCCCTCCTCGGCTTTGCCAGCGGCGACCAGGGCTGGCGGCTTTAGTAGCCAGTCACGTAGGTTCTGCTATGTTCGGCACGCGCCGCATCCCTGCGCGCTTTGTCGCTCATCCTCGCCATGGCTGCGGTTCGCTTCGCGCGATCGGGGCGCGGATGCGTGCCTCGGCATCCACGCAAACCTGCGTGACTGGCTACTAGGCCTGTTCAGCGCTTGGCCAGTTCCCGGAAGCGGTTGGGCTGGCCGAGGACGAGGTGTCCGAAGTCGTCTAGCAAGGCCTGGTCGATAGCCTCGGGGCGCAAGGTGTGGACCGTGCTGCCCAGGCGTTCGAGGTTGCGTGCTTCGACGATGATGGCGCCCTTGGCGAAATCGGCACGCCAGCGAACACTGACACTGACATCGCTGCGAATCTCGAATTCGGCATGTTCGACATACCGGCGTTCGTTCTTGAATTCCTTGCAGGTGAACGGCAGGCCGAAATCGAAGAGCATGGTTCGAAAACGCTCGACGGCCGGACCGTCGCGCCCGACTACCAGCAAGCCGGGCCCGTTCAGGCGGTATGAAAAGGTGACCAACTCGACCAACGCGCCAGCGCTTTGGCTTTGCGTCCGGTAGTCGGCGAATCCCTCTTGCCAACCCAGGCGGCTCAGCGGGTATTTTTCGAGCAGCGGATAGTCGCGCGGGATGCCCGGCTTGACGATGTTCAACTGCTGGACGAGTTCATGCAGGAAAAAAAAGAGGTGCTTTAAAGCCAGGTCGATCGCCTCGTTGGTGGCTGTCCGCTCGGCCAGCGCGCTGTGGATTTCCCGCTGACGAATTTCCGCCTGGCGCCGCAACTGGTCGAGCAGGCCCCCTGTCGCGACCGTCGGCGCCGAAGCATCGGCAAGGTTTTGCGCGGTAGGGGGCGGCTCGACCAATGCTGCGGGTTGCGATATGGGCGGCGATGCGGGCGGGGCCTCGGATGATTTCCGGGGGGCGATTTCGGGAAATACCAGTTCCGAGTCGGCCATTCCGGCGCCGCTGCTGGCGAGATATTCCCGGCGGGCCCGGCGTTCGGCCGCGTCCAGGTCGAAGGCCTCGATATCCGCGACGAGCGCCGCTTCCAATGCCTCGATGTCTTGCGTGGTCGGGTTCTTGCGTTCGCGCTTGGCACGAATGGCCTGGCTGATTGCTGAAAGTTGGCCGGTCGGGTCGAAATCGCTCATTGAACTTGTCGCAGGCTCGGATACACTGAAGGAATAATGTGTCCTAAACGGAGGTAGCGCAAGATGGACATTGCATCAATTTCAGGTCAAGCCTCGACGCTGACTCCGACGCAGCTGTCGGATGCGGTCAGTACCGCGGTGCTCCGCAAGGCCATCGATATCGAGGCGCAAGGGGCGTTACAACTGTTGCAAGCCTTGCCGCAGGTCGCCAGCAACCCGCCCAACCTCGGCAACAACATCGACGTCAGGGCTTGAGTTCTTCCAGCCAGTCGCGCAAACAGGCCGCCACGAGCGGCCATTCTTTTTCGTGGGTTACGGCATGCCCCATGCGACGGAAAATGTGGGCGTGCTGGCCGTAGGTGCTGGCTGTCGTCTGGACCAGGAAAGCAGGAACCAGTACGTCGTCTTCGGCGCCCACGATCAGCATCGGCGGGCGGTGCATCGAGAACAGGTTAGGCAGGTTGAACATCGTCATGTCGAGGATGGCGCGCTGCGATTCGTTCTGCATCTTGGCCATCCAGGCCGCCAGCATGGCCTCGTCAACATCGCCGGCGAACAAGGCTTCGCGCAGCGTGGCCGTGTCGGTGTATTCGCCGCTCAGGATGCGGTTGAGTTCGAGGAACAGGTGCGGCTTGCTGAACAGCAGGTGAAACTGGGAGGCGATCAGGCCTTGCGGCGGCACCGAGCAGATCAGTGCGGCAGCTTGGGCCGGGCGATGTTCGAGATACTTCTGCACGATGAAGCCGCCCATCGAGTGGCCGATCAGGATAGGCTCTTCTCCCAGCCAGTCGGTCACGGTCTTCAGGTCGTCTACGTAATCGGCGACCGAGTGCCAATTGATATGCTCCCGGCCCTCGCTGCCGCCGTGGCCGCGCAGCGACAGCGCATGGCAGGGGTAGCCGGCCCGGGCGAGGAAGGGCATGAAGGTTTCGGTCCACATCCAGCCGCCGGCGAAAGCACCGTGCACGAATAGCAAGGGCGGCTTGCCGGTTTTACGGTCGGGCAGGCAGGAGAAAACTTCGAGGCCGGCGATGGTTTGTATTTTTAGCATGGGGTCGGTTGGGGCCGTGTTCTAATAGGGTTTTCGGGTTGAAGCCGGGCAACGATGCTGAAGTGGTTATTGACGCTGGTGGTGGCGATTTTCCTGTTGGGCATCATCGCGCCGCATCTGGCGCGCTTCATTCGCTTCGGCCAGCTGCCGGGCGATTTCGCCTTCCGCTTCCGCGGCCGGAACTATGCGTTTCCGGTTGCCACGACGATTATTTTTTCGCTATTGCTCTGGCTGCTCTCCCGGCTCGTTTAAGGCCTGCTTGACGGCGAGCACCCGGGCCATGTGGATGCGTTCGGGTATCCGTCCCTTGTCGGCGCAGGCGGTAGCGATCTCCCCGGCCGGTACGGCCTGGACGGCGGCGAGTGCCGCCAGCAAGCGTTGCGGGCTGTCGTAGGCCCTATTTTCCCAGCCCAGGCGGCCGGTATAGTCGCACAGACAGGTATCGAGCAGCTGTTGGAAGCGCTCCGGCCGACGCAGGGCGTCGGTTTTCTCGAATAGCGTGACCAGGGTGCTTGCCTTGAGATCCGCTGCACGATGCACGTTACCGTGGTAGCGGGCCATCAGCCGAGCCAGGTCGCGGCAGTCGTTGGGCACACGCAGCCGGGCGCAAAGCTGCTCGGTCAGGCGCACGCTGCGTTCCTCGTGGCCGAGGTGGCGCGGCAGGATGTCGGCCGGCGTTTCCGCCTTGCCGAGGTCGTGGGTCAGCGCCGAGAAGCGGACCGGCAGGGCGAAGCCGCGCCGGGCTGACTGGTCGATGACCATCAGCGTATGAATGCCGGTATCGATTTCCGGGTGGTAATCGGCGCGTTGCGGCACGCCGAACAGCTTGTCGACCTCCGGCAGCAGGCTAGCCAAGGCGCCGCAATCGCGCAGCACCTCGATCATCCGCGACGGCTTCTCTTCCATCAGTCCCTTGGCCAGTTCCTGCCAGACGCGCTCGGCGACCAGGTGATCGACTTCGCCGTCGGCGACCATGGCGCGCATCAGTTCGAACGTTTCCGGTGCGACGGTGAAGTCGCTGAAGCGGGCCGCAAAGCGAGCCAGACGCAGGATGCGCACCGGGTCTTCGGCAAAGGTCGGGCCGACATGGCGCAATACCTTGGCCTGCAGGTCAGCGTGGCCGCGGAAGGGGTCGATCAGGCTGCCGTCGGCGGCCCTGGCCATGGCGTTGATGGTCAGGTCGCGGCGGGCGAGGTCCTCTTCGAGCGTGACATCGGGGGCCGCATGGAAGGCAAAGCCATGATAGCCGCGGCCGGTCTTGCGCTCGGTGCGAGCCAGCGCATATTCCTCGTGTGTCTCGGGATGCAGGAATACCGGGAAATCCTTGCCCACCGGCCGGAAGCCCTTATCGAGCATGGCTTCCGGGGTGGTGCCGACGACCACGTAATCGCGGTCGGCGTTGGGCCGGCCGAGCAGTTCGTCACGGACGGCACCGCCGACGAGGTAAGTCTGCACAGCTGGCGAGGCGGGCCGCCTGTTCAGCGGCCGGCGCGGTAGCGGAAGCTGTCCAGCTTGCCTTTCGGCGTCTTCAACGCGATATAGGTCGGCGCAATGGCTTCCAGCGCGGTCGGGCGCCAGTTGGCCGGTGCCTTGGAGGCGCCTTCGCAGACGCTGTCCTTTTCCATCGAGCGCAGATTGTCGGGCGACAACATCGGACTCGGGGCCAGCCACATCAGGCCGGCCTGCAGGTAGGCCCAACCTTCCGACAGCGGCACGATGGTGGCGGTGCTGCCGGTCAGTTCCTTGGTGTAGTCGACCAGTTCGCGCAGGGTGTAAACCTTCGGACCGGCCAACTCATAGGTTTGGCCATAGGTATTCACGTCGCCCAGTGCATCGACGAAGGCGTCGGCGACATCGGCAGCCCACACCGGCTGGAAGCGGGCATGGCCGAAACCGAGGGGGAAGAACGGCACTTTTTTCAGGATGTTGGCGAACATCGACAGGAAGGAGTCGCCGAGGCCGAAGATGACGGACGGACGGAAGACGGTGACGTCCAGGTCACCCTTGGCGGCGAGCACAACGGCTTCGCCATCGCCCTTGGAGCGCAGGTATTCGGACGGGCCCTTGGGGTCGGCGTTCAGTGCGCTCATGTGCACCAGGCGGCGGACGCCGGTGGCTTTGCAGGCAGCGATGATTTTCTTCGGCAGTTCGACGTGGGCTTCGGCGAAGTCGCGGCTGTAGGGCAGCACGACGTCTCGGCTGTGCAGGATGCCGACCAGATTGATCACGGCATCGTGGCCGCGCATCAGTTCGGTCAGGGTCTTTTCGCAGCCGATGTCGGCTTCCGGCATATCGACGCCCGGCTGGATGATCAGCGCCTTGTTGCGTTCGCGGCGGCGCGTCGGGATGGTGACTTCGATACCGCGTTGCGACAGGCGATTGGCGATGTAGGTGCCGATGAAACCGCTACCCCCCAGCAGCAAGACCTTTTTGATGTCCATGTGGAACCCCGGAAACTTGTATCGTTCGTAAAAGTCGGATTTTAAGGCAATTTGACCATTTTCGGGCGGCCGGATGGCTTGGTAGGCGGCTATGAATCGCCGGCTTGCTTGCCCGCCTGACCGAGGGCGCGTTGTGCCGCAAGGTCGAACAAGGAACGGCCGGAGCGGATTTCGGCGCTGCCGTCGCGGAACTGGCGGTCGAGGATGGCCGGGTGAACGGCGGCCGCGAGCCCGGTTTCCGGATTGAGCAGGAGGACGCGTCGCGTGTCCGGACTGATGCGGCCAACCATCCCGGTGCACGGCCCGCCATCGCCGAGCATCGTGGCGATCCAGTCGCCCGGCGCATAGGCCGGTGCGCGAGCCGGTGGCGATTGAGGTTCCGGGAAGTCGAAACTGAGCAGAACGAGGTCACCAGAGCGCAGCTGGCTGCTTACCGGCTCGCCTGGGGCCCTGTCTGATGGCTCGACCGGCGGACTGCCGGCATTTTCTGTGCTGGTGCCGGCAGTGGCGCGCAGGGCCTGGGTCTGCAGCTGGAAGCAGGTATCGAGAAAGGCTTCCTGCTCGCTGTTCGGCAAGCCGGCACGCTCCATCCCCGCTTTCAGCGTCCTGAGCATGGGCGGCACGCGCTGGGCCAGTTGTTTGCGCTCTTCGGCGGCCGTCTTGGGCAGAAAGGACCACAGCAGTTCGTCGATGGCAGCGGCGTATTCCTGCCATGGCGGACTGTCCGGGCCGGCTTCACGGCCGATGTGCAGCATCGCCTGGCGCCAGGTCCGGTCGAGAAAGCGGTGGACCGGTTCCGGCGGGTTTTTCTGCAGCATGGCGCGGATGATCTGCGTCACGCGGCTCGCCTGCACGTCCTGCCGGTCCAGCTGTTCGAGCAGGGGCTGGTAGCGTGCCGCGTCGGCGGCGATCTGCTCACGGCGGTGGACGATGAGGGTGTCGAGGTCGCCAAGGGTGGTGGCGAACACGTCTTTGTCGTTTCCCGGTTCCAGGCGCAGACGCGAGGCCAGTTCGAACAGGCGCACGCAAACAGGGTGGCGCGGTGAAACGTCGCGAGGTAGTCCCTGTGCGGCTTCCGCCATGCGGTCGAGGACCAGGCGGGCGGGATGGGTACTGTCGGTGAATAGCGTACTGTCCTTCATCGCCATTTTGAGCAGCTTGATCTGCAGGCTGGAGATGATGGCTTTCAGTGCGTCGGGCAGTTCCGGGTCGGCGAAGATGGCTTCGAAGATCATCGCCAGGGTATCGATGGCGACGCTTTCGGTGGCGCTTTTCGGGATGCCGAGCTCGCTCGAGCGGATGATTTTCGGTGCCTCGGAAACGCTACCGTCTGCAAACAGCGCCGGCATCATGGGTTCGCTGGCCGGAGTGCTGCCGGGAAGCACCGGGGGGCCGAAACGACCCAGCCGCTCAAGCGCTTCCAGGCGGAACATCAGCTGTTCGAGGGCCGACTGGCTGAGCAGGCTGGCCGCCGCGCTGCTCGATGTCGAGACAGCGCCTTGCGGCATCGCCGGAAGGCGGGCAGCCAGTAGTTGCTGCAAGCCTGCGAGGGCGTCGCTGGTGGCGGCCGGATTCTCCCGGGCTGACGTCGGTCCGCCCGGGGCGGTGACGATGGCCGGTTGGGCGGTGTCGATGCCGGCATTTTCCAGAAAGGCGTTCAGTTCCGTATAGAGGGGGGGCAAGTTCTGGCGTAGATAGGCCTCGAACTGATCGAGCAGGTTGAGTTTATCGTCTAGGCTACCGGCACCCGCCGCCCCGAACAGGGTGTCAAGGCCCCGGCAGATACCCTTCGGCCCGACCGGGTTGTCGCTCTTCGGCAGCTCGGGGCGTCGCAGCAGGGTCACGAAACGCAGATGCAGCTTCCACAGGCTGTCGCCGGAATTGTCGAAGAGCCGCGCGGTCAGGTTGTCGAGACGGATGCCCAGTTCGAGATCGTCCTCGGCGAGCAGCGTGATGCGCGAGGCGGTCAGTCCATCGACTTCGTCGGCGAAGTTGCCCCGTTTGTTCGTGGCGATGACTTCGTCGAAATAGGCGCCCGCACCGTCCTGGATCGCAGCGATGGCGGGGCCGGAAACCAGGTGGCTATCCTGCAGCAGGGCACCGAGACGCCTGATGTACAGGAGTCGGCAGTTGCGCAGTATGTCGAAGGAGTCGGAATGTATGGCCATGG
Organism: uncultured Dechloromonas sp.; assembly: GCA_946477505.1. GTDB lineage: Bacteria > Pseudomonadota > Gammaproteobacteria > Burkholderiales > Rhodocyclaceae > Azonexus. The sequence continues at coordinate 12,020 of CAMKYP010000003.1, forward strand.
CGGATCAGGGGAGGTCGGAATCCTTGGGAACATCCGCCGTGCGAGCGCCGATGGTGCCGAGGCGGGCTTTCAGCGAATCGGGTTTGCCATTGAAGATAGCTGAATAATAGACCGCGTTGCTCATTACTTTCTTGACGTAATCGCGCGTTTCGCTGAACGGGATGGTCTCGGCGTAGATGGCGCCTTCCAGCGGGCGGTCGGCGCGCCACTTGCGGGCGCGGCCGGGGCCGGCGTTGTAGGCCGCGGAGGCGAGCACCGGGTGGTTGTCGAGGTTTTCCATGACCAGGCGCATGTAGGTGGTGCCGAGCAGGACGTTGGTTTCGGTATCGTTGACCCGTCCATGGCTGAAGTCGCGCAGGCCGATTTTCCTGGCCACCCACTTGGCGGTGGCCGGCATCAGCTGCATCAGGCCGGAGGCGCCGACAGTCGACTTTGCATTGGTGATGAAGCGGCTTTCCTGGCGCATCAGGCCGTACACCCAGGCGTCGTCGAGCGACTGGTTGTGGGCGGCGGGACGCACCGTTTCGCCGTAGGGGGCGAGGAAACGCAGCGTGTAGTCATGCTCGCTCTTCGTCCGGTCGGCGGTGTTGATGGCGCGGTCCCAGATCTGGTTGCGCTTGGCCAGATCGGCTGCGGCGAGCAGTTCGCGGTCATCCATGCCGCGCAGCGACCAGTTCCATTCCTTGACCGCCTCGGTGCGCATATCGTTGCGGAAGAAGGCCAGGGCGCGGCGGATGCCCGGATTGTCGCGGGCGACGCGCTGTTCCTCGGCGGTCGGCGCCTTGGCCTTGGGGGGCGGCAGAACGGTGTGGCCGAGTTCCTCGTCGGCGAGGTTGCCGTAGAAATTGGGCTGTCCGGCGATTTTCTCGAACAGCGCGTTGCCTTCGCTGGTGCGACCACCGGCATACAGCGCCCGGCCCAGCCAGTAGATCCATTCGGGCTTGGCTGCCAGTTCGGCCGGCATGGCCTCGATGGTGTTGCGGACGACGCCCCATTCCTGAGCGCGTAGCGCGGCCCGCACCTTCCATTGGGCAGCGTCTTCCGAGAGCGGGGTCTTGCCGGCCTGGTTGTACCAGCCGACTGCTTCCGGGGCGTGCTTCTTGGCCGCCTGCAGGGCGATCTGGCTCCACGCCCACTGGCGTTCGCTGTCGTGCAGCTTGCCCTTGAGCCGTTCCAGCTCGTCGGCGGCGGTGCGCGGGTCGTTGGCGGCAACGCGGGCGATGGCGAAGGCGGCTAGTTCGCGGCCGGCGCGGCTGCCGTTGCCGGTGCCCTGCTTGATCAGGTAGCCCATGGCGCTGCTGAGGGCGTTGTCGAGCTGCCGGTTGTCCGGCATCTGGCTATCGGGCAGATAATTCAGCGTCGTCCGGACCCAGCCTGGGCGGTTGGCCTCGACCTGGCGGCGAGCCCTCGCCCAGACGTCGTCGGTACTCATCTTCTGGCTGGCGACGAGGGCATCGAAAATGGGGCGGCAGGGCTCGGGCGGTTCCAGCATGGTCAGCCACTGTTTTTCCGCTTCGGCCAGCACGCTGCGATCGTCGCGGGCGAGGCGGGCCTGCTGGTTGTAACAGGTGACGTCGGGTTCGGGGGCGAGCAAGCGGGGGAATTCGGCATCGACCTCGTTCCAGGCCGAACGCTTGCCCAACCAGCGTATCCAGTCGGCCCGCAGTTTTTCGGCGACGTAGCTGCCTTCGTAACGTTGCAGGAAGTCGCGCAGATTGCCCGGGTCGCCCTTGTCCATCCACATGCGCAGCCGGTAGTTCTCGGCATAGGGCGCCAGTTCGTGGTTGCCGAGTTGGCCGATGGCTTGTTCCAGCTTGTTCAGGTTGCCGGCGCGGAAGGCGTCGCGGGCCGTCAGGAAGGCCATGTCGCCGTTCTGGGCGAAGGCGGACAGCGAGAGCGCAAGGCCCAGTGCCAGGGGGGTAAGGCGGGCGTGAAACTTCATGCTAGATTATGGCGATGCAAGAATCGAACGAGGATAACACGGCCTGGCGCCGGGCATTGCGGCGCGACATGGTGGCCCGACGGGCGGCATTGAGCGATGCCGGACACGAAGCCCTGTCGGCCCGCATCGTGGACCATCTGCTGACGGCGCTACCGCTGCCGCGCATCGTGGCGTTCTGCTGGCCGATCAAGCACGAACCCGATGTGCGGGCGGCCATTCCCCGCTGGGCAGCACAAGGGGTATCGGCCGCCTTGCCGGTCGTGGTTCGGGAAGGCGCACCGCTGGCCTTCCGGCTGTGGACGTCCGATACGCCGCTGGCCGCCGATCGTTACGGCATTCCGACGCCGACCGTCGGCGAATTCGTGCAGCCCGACATGCTGTTGTTACCGCTCAACGGCTTTGACGCGGATGGCTATCGGCTGGGGTACGGCGGTGGCTATTTCGACCGCACGCTGGCCGCACTCTCCCCTCGCCCGCTGGCGGTGGGGGTCGGATTCGAGATCAATCGCTTGCCGACCATCCGTCCGGAAGCGCATGACCAGCGCCTCGACTGGCTGGTGACCGAAGTCGGAGCGGTCAGGCTTCCCGCCGTCTGAAGCCGTGGATGGCGTAGGCCATCGTCAGTGCGGCGAGACCGACCAGGATGGCTTGGCGCTGGTCGTAGATGCCGGTGCGCAGGGCAAGTTCGAGCGCATAGCCGTCGTGCAGCGCGAACAGCATGGCGGTTCCGGCGACGGCCAGCCAGATGCGGCGCAGGCCACTGGGTTGCTGGCGACGCAGGACGCTCTCGATGGCCAGCGCGCTGGTCCAGATTTGCAGGATGGAGGCGGCGAGCAGGATGCCCAAGGTCAGCGCGTAGCTGTTCATGCAGCGCGGCAGGCCCGCTCAAAGCGGCGCAGCGCCTCGTCCAGCGTTGCCCGCGGGCAGCCGAAATTGAGGCGTAGCCAGCCGGGGGCGCCGAAAGCGGTGCCGTCGGAGAGGCCGAGGCCGTGGGTTTCGAAGTGGGTGGCGGGATGCTCCAGCTTCAGGTCGCGGATGTCGAGCCAGGCGAGGTAGGTGGCTTCGACAGGGGCCATGCGTATGCTTGGCAGGCCGGACATGACGGCGGCAACGCGGTCGCGGTTGCCGCGCAAGTAGGCGATCAGGTCGCGGTGCCAGTCGCCGCTGTCGCGGAAAGCCGCTTCGCAGGCGGCGAGGCCGAGCACGTTCACATGCGGGACGATGCCGAGCATGGTGCGTTCGAAGCGGCGGCGCAGGGCCGGGTCGGAAATGACTGCGAAGGCGCAGCCGAGGCCGGGAATGTTGAAGGTCTTGGACGGCGCCATCAGGGTGATGGTGCGCCGGGCGATTTCCGGCGACAGGCTGGCGAACGGGATGTGGCGCTTGTCCGCGTCAAGGATCAGGCCGCAGTGGATTTCGTCGGAGCAGACGATCAGGTCGTTGGCTTCGGCATGTCCGGCCAGCGCCAGCAGCTCATCCCGGCTCCAGCAGCGGCCGACCGGGTTGTGCGGATGGCAGAGCAGGAAAAGCCGGGTTGCAGGTGTCGTGGCTTGTTGCAGTACATCCATGTCCCAGTGCCAGCGGGTGCCGGTGCAACTCAAGTCGATCCGGTTCAGCTGGCGGCCGGAAAGGTGGGGGGCGGACAGGAAGGGCGGGTAGATTGGCGCAGCCGTCAGCACCTCGCCGTCGATGCTCCGGCAGGCAACGTGCAGCCCATTGACCAGGCCCGGCAGCCAGACAATCCACTCGGGCTCGATGCGCCATGTGTACTCGTTTTCAAGGTGAGTGAGTACCGACTCCGTCAGCGACGGCCAAGGGCCGCCATAGCCCAGTACACCATGCTCCAGGCGCCGGTGCAGCGCGGCGAGGACCGCCGGCGGTGCCGCGAAATCCATGTCGGCGACCCACAGCGGGAGGATGTCGCGGCCGGCGTATTTCCGCCACTTCTCGGAATCCGAGTCGCGGCGGTCGATGACACTATCGAAGGGACTCAAGCGCTGTGCCTTAGACCTCGAGGTGTTGGTAGAGCGCCGTCGACAGGTAGCGCTCGCCGAAGGAAGGGATGATCACGACGATCAGTTTGCCGGCGTTTTCCGGCCGCTTGGCCAGTTCCAGCGCGGCCCAGGTGGCGGCGCCGGAAGAAATACCGACGAGCAGGCCTTCCTCGGTCGCCATCCGGCGGGCGGTGGCGAAGGCGTTGTCGTTGGTGACGCGGATCACCTCGTCGTAGATCCCGGTGTTCAGCACGCCCGGCACGAAGCCGGCGCCGATGCCCTGGATCGGGTGCGGACCCTTCTGACCGCCGGACAGTACCGGCGAGGCATCGGGTTCGACGGCGACGATCTTGACGCCCGGCTTGCGCGCCTTCAGCACTTCGCCGACGCCGGTGACGGTGCCGCCGGTACCGACGCCCGATACGAAGATGTCGACCTGGCCGTCGGTGTCGCGCCAGATTTCCTCGGCTGTCGTGTTGCGGTGAATCTCCGGGTTGGCCGGGTTCTCGAACTGCTGCGGGATGAAATATTTGGCGTCGCTTTCAGCCAGTGCCTTGGCCTTGGCGATGGCGCCGCCCATGCCTTCGGGCCCCGGGGTCAGGATCAGTTCGGCGCCGTAGGCCTTGAGCAGCAGCTTGCGCTCGCGGCTCATCGTTTCGGGCATCGTGAAGGCGCACTTGATGCCCCGCGCGGCACAGACCATGGCCAGGCCGATGCCGGTGTTGCCGGAAGTCGGTTCGAGCACCACGGTATCCGGGCCGATCTTGCCGGCGGCGATGGCGGCGTCGAGCATGGCAACGGCGATGCGGTCCTTGACGCTGTGGCCGGGATTGAAGAATTCCAGCTTGGCGACGACGGTGGCGCCGCTGCCGGCCGTCACGCGGTTGAGCTTGACGAGCGGTGTGTTGCCGACGAGTTCGGTGACGTTGTTGGCGATTTTCATGGGCGGGCTCCGTACTAAGAGGAGGAATTGTAGGGGTTTCTTGCCCTCGTGTGTGTGGGACGGCAGGTGCTGGATGGTTCGCCGAACAGGCGCCCGCTTCCTAGATCGGCCTCGCTGGTCAGCGCATTCCGCAGGGCTTCGCTGTCGTCGATCCCGGTGATTTCGACCTGTGTTCCGGCGCGCCGGACTGCAGCACAGGCGGACGGATCGGCCGCTACGAAGCGCAAGACGTCGGGTGACAGGGCCAGCACCGCCGGTAGGGTCAGGGCCTCTTCCGGTCCGTGCAGGGCAAGCCGGTAGCCGCGCTGCCGGTAGCTGGCCAGGGCGTGTACGCCGTGACTGCCCAGTGCGGTGGCATCTGCATCGATGTCGAGCACGATATCGGCCGGGCCCAAGCCGCAGCGCTTGAGGATGGCTTCATAGACAAGGCCATGCTGGTTGCTGACGGCCAGCAGGTGGCGCGGATGGATCGCGACCTGCAGATAGCCGCCGGCGTGCTGGCGCTGGGCTAGAAAATTGAGGGCGTGGAGCGTGCGGCATAGGCGGTCGAGATGAACGATGGCCGGCCCGTTCTCGCAGGCGTCGAAAGGTGCCTCGGGTGGCAGGCTGGTGCCGTCGGTGCGGCGCACGGTCAGGCTGGCCCGATGCCCGAGCACGCGTTCGCTGCGCAAGTCGGCAATCGGTTGGAACAGCGAACCGAGATGCAGGCCGCCGTGCCAGGCTTCGACGCGGTCGCCGGCGACGTACAGGGTGCTGTCTCCGCTGGCGTCGGCGGTATTGAAATAGCGGATCAGGTCTTCGACGGGCATGGTGCAGCTTATTTCTTCAGGTAGATCTGATCGAACGTACCGCCATCGGCGAAGTGGGTCTTCTGGGCCTTCTGCCAGCCGCCGAAGGTATCGTCGATGGTCACCAGCTTGAGCTTGGGGAATTGCTTGGCGTATTGCGCGGCGACCTTGGGGTTTGTCGGACGGTAGTAATGCTTCGCGGCAATCTGCTGGCCTTCCTCGGAATACAAGTAATCGAGGTAAGCCTGTGCGGTGAGGCGGGTACCGCGCTTCTCGACCACCTTGTCGTTCACTGCCACCGGCGGCTCGGCCAGGATGGAGAGGCTGGGATAGACGATCTCGAACTTGTCCTTGCCCAACTCATTGACCGCCAGGATGCCCTCGTTCTCCCAAGCGATCAGCACATCGCCCAGGCCGCGCTCGACGAAGGTCGTGGTCGAACCGCGGGCACCGGAATCGAGCACCGGCACGTTCTTGAAGATGGCGGTGACCAGTTCCTTCGCCTTCTGCTCGTTGCCGCCCGGTTGCTTGAGCGCCCAGGCCCAGGCCGCCAGATAATTCCAGCGGGCGCCGCCGGAGGTTTTCGGGTTCGGGGTGATGACGCCGATGCCCGGCTTGGCCAGGTCGTTCCAGTCCTTGATCGCCTTCGGGTTGCCCTTGCGGACAAGGAAGACGACCGTCGAGGTGTAGGGCGAGGAATTGTTCGGGAAGCGCTTCTGCCAGTCGCTCGGGATCAGCTTCCTTTCGGCCAGGGCGTCGATGTCGTAGCCCAGTGCCAGGGTCACCACGTCGGCTTCCAGGCCGTCGGCCACCGAGCGGGCCTGCTTGCCGGAACCGCCGTGCGATTGGCGCACCTGCACATTCTGGCCAGTCTTGTCTTGCCAGTGCTTGTTGAAAGCGGCGTTGAACTCCTTGTACAACTCGCGGGTCGGGTCGTAGGAGACGTTGAGCAGCGTGGTCTGGGCGACGGCGGCACCGATGCCGAAGGCCAGTGTCAGGGCAGATAACAGGGCAATCTTGCGCATGGGGGACTCCAATCAATCGATAAAAGTTTCGTATGGCCGGAGTCTAGTCAGGTTTGATATTTCCAGAAAGAATGATTTTTTACATAAATATAACCAACGGAAATTTATGTCGCCGTCTGTCGACGGTACAAAGACAGGAGGCTCCAGCGAGAGCGATACCGAAAAAACACAATCCGCGGTGCCCTGATGCGCCATCGGAGGGGACATGACCGATATCCACAACCGACCCATCGGCCAGCGGATCGACTGGCTGTTCGATCTCGCCCGTCGACATGGCGAGACGTTTCGCAGTCCCGAGGCCTGGCTGGGGCGGCAGCGCTATCTGGCCGAGCATCCGACGGCCATCGCCGTGCTCAAATGCATGGACGGGCGGATCAATATTCCGGTCGCCACCAACACGCCCGCCGGCATCCTGATGCCCTTCCGCAATCTGGGCGGCATGTTCGATCTCGGCTGGCCGCACCTTGGCGAGATGGTTGTCCATCACACCCTGCGCATGACCGCTGCCGGGCGGCGCGTATTGTTCCTGATCACCTACCATTGGTCGCGCGGCAACCCGAAACGCGGCTGCGCCGGTTTCGCCTACGACACGGCCGCCGCCATTGCGCATACCCAGCAGATCCGCAGCCAGATGACCCAGCTTTTCGGCGCCGGACACGGTACCGTCTATCCGCTGGTCTGCGGTTTCGAAACCGACGAGGAGGCATTGTTGGTCCACGGCACGCATGGCGAGGTCCTTGACCTGGCGGCCTTGGACGATGCCGACCGGGATGCGCTCGAACCTCGCCTGACCGCCCTGCTCCCCGACATGCCGGCCCAGATGTGCCAGGATCTGCTTCCCCTGCTGCGCGGCAACCTCGACCATATCGCCGAAATCCGCAGTCAGACGGCGCACCGTGAACGCCTGCTCGATGTCGAGCATCGCGAATGGGTGATCTGCGTGGGGCGCGGCTTCGATTTCCTGCACACCCCCAATCTGGCGCTGATCATCGGGCCTTACAGCCCCGATCTGGCCGACCCGGTGCACAAGGCTGCCGGCATTATCGAGAACAACATGAAGGCCGGGCGTATTCCATCCGACGGGTTCCTGTTACTGGCCTCGGTTCCATTCGATGAAATCGGCGTCGACCGGGCACGGGCCGAGCTGAAATCTCGTTTTCTGTCCGCCTTCGCCGCCGATGTCGTCCGTCGGGAATATCCCGCGTTGGCGGCGAAAATGAGCACGCGCACGGCCGTACTCGACTGGCAGGCGCGGCACATGACCTTGTTGGACAACTGAATAGCCATGCCTTGCCAGCCGGGGCTGGCATCTCGCCTCGCTCCTTGCCGACTGTTGACCAAACGCAAACCGGCACGCCGCAAAACGGCTTAGATTGATTGGCAGCGGTGCCGGTCAGGCATTTGCCGGTGCCAATCAATCGCCTATCCGGCGTATTCCAGACTCTCACAAGGAGTAGATCATGGCAGCAACAATGAAAGCGGCCGTCGTCCATGCTTACGGCCAGCCCCTGGTCATCGAGGAGGTGGCCGTTCCCGAGGTTCCCGCGGGCAGGATTCTGGTCAAGATCGAAGCCTCCGGCGTTTGCCATACCGATTTGCATGCCGCCGATGGCGACTGGCCGGTCAAGCCGCCGTTGCCCTTCATCCCCGGCCATGAAGGCGTCGGCTATGTCGCCAAGGTCGGGGCGGGCGTCACCTGGGTCAAGGAAGGCGACCGCGTCGGCGTACCTTGGCTGCATACGGCCTGCGGTCATTGCGAGCACTGCATCACCGGCTGGGAAACCTTGTGCGACAGCCAGCAGATGACGGGTTATTCGGTGAACGGCGGTTACGCCGAGTACGTGCTGGCCGACCCGGCCTATGTTGGCAAACTGCCTGATAGCCTTGAATTCGCGCCGGCTGCCCCGGTGTTGTGCGCCGGTGTGACCGTTTACAAGGGCCTCAAGGTACTCGACTGCAAGCCCGGCGACTGGGTGGTCATCTCCGGCATCGGCGGCCTGGGCCACATGGCGGTGCAATATGCCAAGTCAATGGGATTCCACGTCATCGCCGTCGATGTAGCCGACGACAAGCTGGCCCTGGCGCGCAGCCTGGGGGCCGACGAGGTCATCAATGCCGCAAGCAGCGATCCGGTGCAGCTGGTGCAGAGCCAGATCCGCGGCGCCCACGGCGCACTGGTAACCGCCGTTTCACGGCCCGCTTTCAGTCAGGCGTTGGGCATGCTGCACAAGCGCGGCACCATGTCATTGGTCGGCCTGCCGCCCGGTAGCTTCGACCTGCCGATCTTCGACGTCGTCCTCAATGCCAAGACGGTACGCGGCTCGATTGTCGGCACCCGCAAGGATTTGCAGGAATCGCTGGAATTCGCTGGCGAAGGCAAGGTTGCTGCCCACTACAGCATGGACAAGCTGGACAACATCAATGCCATCTTCAGCCGTATGAAAACGGGCGGTATCGACGGGCGCATCGTCGTGACCGTGTGAGTGTCGGCGACTGCCGCGTTCAACGCAGGCAGTCGTCGAGCAAATCGCACAGTTCGGCGTGAGCGGCAGCCTCAGCCACGAGTGCGGGGCGCAAGGAGCGAATCGGCTCGGTCAGCGTGGCGGGGGCCTTTTCCCAGGCGGTGAGGAGCGCCCACGGGTCGTGTTCGATCAGCGCCGCCGCCAAGGCCAGCACTTGGGCGCGGACCGGCGCCGCCCGCTCGGTGGCGGCAGCGGACGCGCAGTCGAACAGCGTGTGCCAGACCAGTCGCGCTGCGGATGGCAGGAGTACCGGAATGCAATGGCCCCCAGCGAGCATGGCAGCTGATTCCGGCGCTTCGAGCAGATAATCGTAAGCCGTTGCCGCGCGGGCCATCCAGCCCCGACTCGCTACCGTGGGCTCGACGTTCTGATAGGCGAATCCGAGCCAAACACGAAGCGTGTCGAGGCCAGCCAGGCCTGTTCCTATCGCTGATCCATCATCGACCGGCACGAATGGCAGTTGGGGGGCGATCGGCAAATCGAGAAATGCAGGCTGGGCGCCCAACTGCAGGCAGGTGACGCTCGAGGCCGCTCGGCGCCCCGAACGGGGGGTGACGCCCAGCTCGTTCAGCCAGGCCTGTATGGCCAATTCGCCCACAACGAGCAGACCGGCGGAGAAGGCGGCGAGATTGTGCAACTCGACCAGCAGTCGGGCCATGCGCTTGTCGGCAACCTGAAATCCGGCCTTGCGCAGGGCGGCGACCTGTCTGGCCGCCCATGCGGCATCTGTCATCCGTTGGCCCATGGCGGCGACGGCTGCCCGGTCGTCGGCGCGTCCGACCAGCGTTTCAGCCTGTATGCCGGGCACCGGATAAAAGACGCGATAGCAGTAGGCGTATCCGGTTCCGTTGCGCCGGTGCAGGGTTCCCGGAGTGCCAGGCAGAAAGGCATCGGCGGTGAGTGACCGCTCTTTCAGCTCCCGGTATTGGGCGCAATACAAGGCCTCGTGACGGCGGAAGAGGGGCTTGGCGAGCATGGATTACCCAATGAAACTCGATAATATTGGGTAACTATACGCTGGTATTGAGAATTACCCAACGAATATTAATATTATTGGGTAATTTGGACTGAAAATGCCCTGTAGCAGTTGTCGAATCAGCCGAGAAAGAGCTTGTAGGCCGGATTCTCGCTCTCGTCCCAATGAGCGTAGCCGAGATTCTTCAGGAAGTGCTTGAATTCGGTCATATCCTTCGGCGGCACCTGGATGCCAACCAGTACGCGGCCATAGTCGGCGCCATGGTTGCGGTAGTGGAACAGGCTGATGTTCCAGCCGGCGCTCATCTGGGTCAGGAAGTTCATCAACGCGCCCGGCCGTTCGGGGAACTCGAAACGGTAGACCCGTTCCTTCATGCCCCCGTTCTTCTCCTGCTCGCAGACTGCCGGTGCGTGGCCGCCGACCATGTGGCGAACGTGGTTCTTCGCCATCTCGTCCTCGGTCAGGTCGAGCGTCGGGTAGCCGTGCTTCTGCAGGTTTTCGAGCAGCTTCAGCGATTCCTTGCGGTCGGCCACCTGAACGCCGACATAGACGTGCGCCTCGCGGTCGGTATGGTAGCGATAGTTGAATTCGGTAACGTTACGGTTGCCGATCAGCGCCAGGAATTTCTTGTAGGCACCGGGCTTCTCCGGCAGCGTCACGGCGAAAACTGCCTCGCGGCGCTCGCCGAACTCGGCGCGTTCGGAAACGAAGCGCAGGCGGTCGAAGTTCATGTTGGCACCGGACGTCACGGCAACCAGGTTCTTGTCCTTGAGCTTGTTCTGGCGGGCGTATTCCTTGGCGCCGGCCACGGCCAGCGCGCCGGAGGGTTCGAGGATGGAGCGGGTGTCCTCGAAAACATCCTTGATCGCCGCGCAGATGGCGTCGGTATCGACGAGGATGACTTCGTCGAGATATTCCTTGCAGACGCGGAAGGTTTCCTCGCCGACGAACTTGACCGCCGTGCCATCGGCGAACAGCCCGACCTGGTTGAGGCGCACGCGCTTGCCGGCGGCCAGCGATTGCTTCATCGCGTCGGCGTCGTAGGTCTCGACGCCGATGACCTTGATCTCGGGGCGCAGGCGCTTGATGTAGGCAGCCACCCCGGCGGCAAGCCCGCCGCCGCCGATGGCGCAGAACACGGCATGGATCGGCCCGTTGTGGCGCGAATGCTGGCGCAGGATTTCCATCGCTACCGTACCCTGCCCGGCGATCACTTCCGGGTCGTCGAAGGGGTGCACGAAGGTCAGCTTCTCGGCCTTTTCCAGCTCCAGCGCCTTGGCGTAGGCGTCGTCGTACGACGAGCCGGCGAGCACGACCTCGCCACCGCGTCGGCGAACCGCATCGATCTTGATGCCCGGCGTCGACTCCGGCATGACGATCACCGCCCGGCAGCCCAGCTTGGCCGCCGACAGGGCGACGCCCTGAGCGTGGTTGCCGGCGGATGCACAGATGACGCCCCGCTTCAGTTTTTCCGCCGACAGGCTGGCGATCTTGTTGTAGGCACCGCGCAGCTTGAACGAGAAAACCGGCTGCATGTCCTCGCGCTTCAGCAGAATCTTGTTGCCAACCCGGGCGGAAAGGTTGCCGGCCAGGTCGAGCGGCGTTTCGACGGCCACGTCATAAACCTGTGCGTTGAGAACTTTTTCGAGATAATCCGGGTGCATTGGGCGCAACTCATTCAGGCAAAAGGGAGATTCTACGGGTGGAGTGGCTAAACGTCACGGCGGAAAGAGGGTTGTGGGGCCTGCTACTGACCAGTTTCCTGTCGGCGACTGTGCTGCCCGGCGGTTCGGAGGCCCTGCTCTGGGGATTCCTGAAACTCCATCCGGGCGAAGTCGCTCCGGCCCTGGCACTGACCACGCTGGGAAACACGGCGGGTGGCATGACCTCCTGGTGGTGTGGCCGCTTCCTGCCGCGCTGGCAAAGGCTGGAAAAACTGCCGCACAAGGACAAGCTCGAAAAATGGGGCAGCCCGGCCCTGCTGCTCGCCTGGGCGCCGCTGATCGGCGACGCGCTATGTGTCGCCGCCGGCTGGCTGCGCCTGCACTGGCTGCCATGCTGCCTGTTCATGGCGGCGGGCAAGTTCGCCCGTTACTGGCTGGTTGCGCAAAGCACCCTGCTGAACTGAACCGAAGCAGCCTTTTGGGGTCTACCGGCCCCTCGTGTTGCCCCGCAATACGCTAAAATCCACCTTTTGATAGACCCCGGCTGCTTCCATGACTGCCCGCCTGCGCGAAATCCCCTACAACTACACCTCGTTTTCCGATCGCGAGATCGTCATTCGCCTGCTCGGCGCCGATAACTGGGCGGTGCTCGACGAATTGCGCGGCGAGCGCGTCACCGGCCGTTCGGCGCGCATGCTCTACGAGGTGTTGGGCGACATCTGGGTTGTGCAGCGCAACCCGTATCTGGAAGACGATCTGCTCGACAACCGCGAGCGGCGCGACGCCTTGGTCAACGCCTTGCGCCACCGCCTGAAGGAAGTCGAGAAGCGCCGCGCCGAGAGCGAGTCGGAAGACCCGGAGCGTTCGGCCAAGGTCAAGCGCCTGGTCGAGGCGGCTCACGTTGCCGTCGATCGCTTTGCCGAACGTTTTGGCGAGACCATCGACCTGCGCCGCAAGGTCCAGAAGATACTCGGCAAGCACACGCGCAAGGACAATATCGCCTTCGACGGGCTGGCCCGCGTCTCGCACGTCACCGACGCCACCGACTGGCGTGTCGAATACCCCTTCGTCGTTCTCTACCCGGATACCGAGGAAGAAATCGGCCACCTCGTGCGCGGCTGCTTCGAAGCCGGCCTGACCATCATCCCGCGTGGGGGCGGCACCGGCTACACCGGCGGCGCCGTGCCGCTGACGCCTTACTCGGCGGTGATCAACACCGAGAAGCTGATCGACATGAGCCCGGTCGAGAACATCGTTCTCCCCGGCCATAGCGAACCTTACGCCACCATTCGCACCGGGGCCGGCGTGGTTACCGACCGCGTCTCCGAAGCCGCCTCGCTGGCTGGCCGCGTCTTCGCCGTTGACCCGACCTCGGCCTCGGCGTCCTGCATCGGCGGCAACATCGCCATGAACGCTGGCGGCAAGAAGGCCGTGCTGTGGGGTACCGCACTCGACAACCTGGCGTGGTGGAAGATGGTCGACCCGGACGGCAACTGGCTGGAAGTCGAACGTCTCAATCACAACTACGGCAAGATACACGAGCAGGAACTGGTCGAATTCCGCCTCAAGCGCTTCGACCCGAGCGGCAAGAAGCTGCTCAAGGAAGAAATCCTGAGCATGCCGGGCGCGGCCTGCCGTAAGGTCGGCCTGGGCAAGGACGTGACCGACAAGTTCCTCGGTGGTGTGCCGGGCGTGCAGAAGGAAGGCACTGACGGCATTATCGTCGCCGCGCGCTGGGTGCTGCACAAGATGCCGCCGGTGGCGCGTACCGTCTGCCTCGAATTCTTTGGACAAGTGCGCGAAGCCGTGCCGGCCATCGTCGAGATCACCGACTACTTCAAGCCGGGCGGTGCCGGCCACGCGGCGGGCGTGCAACTGGCCGGCCTCGAACACCTCGACGAGCGCTACGTCAAGGCGGTCGGCTACGCGACCAAGGCCAAGCGCCATGGCCGCCCGAAAATGGTGCTGATCGGCGACATCGTCGGTTACGACGAAAAGGCCGTGATGGCCGCCACTTCGGAAGTCGTCCGCATGTGCAACCTGCGTGCCGCCGAGGGCTTCATCGCCGTCGATGCCGAGACGCGCAAGAAATTCTGGCTCGACCGTTCGCGTACCGCCGCTATCTCGCGCCACACCAACGCCTTCAAGGTCAATGAAGACGTGGTCATTCCGCTGCCGCGCATGGGCGAGTACTGCGATGGTATCGAACGTATCAACATCGAGCTGTCGACGCAGAACAAGCTGGCCCTGTGCGACGCGCTGTCCGAATTCCTGCAGGGCGACCTGCCGCTGCACGAAGGTGACGCCAACGTCGACAAGGCTGTGCTGATCGGCGATCGCCGCCAGGCCGCGCTCGATTACGTGGCCTCGGTGCGCCGCCGCTGGGCCTGGCTGCTGGATAACCTGGACATGCCGCTGGCCGAAGCCGAGGCGCACTTTGCCGAATACGGTGTGGTAGCCGGCGAGCTGACCAACAAGGCGGCCAATCCGGTTCTTTTCCACCGCCTGCAGGACTTCTCGGTCCGCACCTCGTGGAAGCAGGAGCTGAAGGCGCGCCTGAGCAAGATTTTCGACGGCACGTTGTACCGGCCGATCATCGAGCGTGTCGAGGGTATCCACAAGGAGGTGCTGCGCGGCCGCGTCTTCGTCGCGTTGCATATGCACGCCGGCGACGGCAACGTGCACACCAACATCCCGGTCAACTCTGACAATTACGAGATGCTACAGACGGCACACAAGGCCGTTGAACGCATCATGCACCTGGCGCGCGGGTTGGACGGCGTCATTTCCGGCGAGCACGGCATCGGCATCACCAAGCTGGAATTCCTGTCCGATGAGGAAATCGGCCCCTTCCGCGCCTACAAGCAGAGGGTCGACCCGCAAGGCCGTTTCAACAAGGGCAAGCTGATGCCCGGCGGCGACATGGGCAATGCCTATACGCCTTCATTCAGCCTGCTCGGCACCGAATCGCTGATCATGGAGCAGTCGGAAATCGGCAAGATTTCGGACATGGTCAAGAACTGCCTGCGCTGCGGCAAGTGCAAGCCGGTGTGTTCGACCCACGTGCCGCGTGCCAACCTGCTCTACAGCCCGCGCAACAAGATTCTCGGTACCTCGCTGCTGGTCGAGGCCTTCCTGTACGAGGAACAGACCCGGCGCGGCATTTCGCTCAAGCACTTCGACGAATTCAACGACGTCGCCGACCACTGCACGGTCTGCCATCGCTGCGTGAAGCCCTGCCCGGTCGATATCGACTTCGGCGACGTGTCGGTCGCCATGCGCAACTTCCTGCGCAAGCAGGACAAGAAGCGTTTCAGCCCCGGTACGGCCGCTTCCATGGCCTTCCTGAGCATCAAGGACCCGGCGACGCTGAAGCTGATGCGCGGCGTGATGATGGATTTCGGCTTCAAGGCCCAGCGTCTCGCCCACAAGGCGGCCAAGGCCGTCGGCCTGGTGCAGGACCATCGCGCCCATCCGCCGGCCACCGTGGGGGCGCCGACGGTCAAGACACAGGTCATCCACTTCCTCAACCGGCCGATGCCGGGCAACCTGCCCAAGCGCACCTCGCGCGGCCTGCTCGATATCGAGGACGACAAGGTGATCCCGGTCATCCGCAACCCGCAGAAGACGACCGAGGATTCGGATGCCGTCTTCTACTTCCCGGGCTGCGGTTCCGAGCGTCTGTTCTCGCAGGTCGGCCTGGCTACGCAGGCGATGCTCTACGAAGTCGGCGCCACCACCGTGCTGCCGCCGGGCTACCTGTGCTGCGGCTACCCGCAGACTTCGTCCGGCGATGAGGATACCGGCCAGAAGATCACCACCGACAACCGCGTGCTCTTCCACCGCGTCGCCAACACGCTGAACTACCTCGACATCAAGACGGTGATCGTGTCTTGCGGCACCTGCATGGACCAGCTGCAGAAGTACCAGTTCGAAAAGATCTTCCCGGGCTGCCGCCTGCTCGACATCCACGAATACCTGATGGAAAAGGGCGTCAAGCTGGAAGGCGTCGAGGGTACGCGCTACATGTACCACGACCCATGCCACACGCCGATGAAGGCCTATAACCCGCTGGCGGTGACAAAGTCGCTAATGGGCCAGGAGGTTCCGCTGTCCGACCGCTGCTGTGGCGACTCCGGTTCCTTTGCCTATTCGCGGCCGGATATCGCCACCCAGGTGAAGTTCCGCAAGCAGCAGGAAATCGAGAAGGGTGCCGAGAAGTTGCGCGCCGACGGCTTCAAGGGCGACGTCAAGATCCTGACCTCTTGTCCGGCTTGCCTGCAGGGCTTGTCGCGCTACGACGATGACGCCGACACCAAGGCCGACTACATCGTGGTTGAAATGGCCAAGCACCTGCTCGGCGACAACTGGATGGCGGATTACGTCGGCAAGGCGAACAACGGCGGTATCGAACGCGTCCTGCTCTGATAGCAGCCGCTTTGGGGCGCCGTCCGTGAAATAGTTGCTTCGTTGGCGGCGGCGACCGGTGGTATAAAACGCCGGTAACCATTCCCATTGCTACCGGAGCGTGAAAACGTGGAAGCCGCCAGCACATCCTGCGAACTCTGTATCGAACCCGGAGGAACACTCCTCTGGCAATCCCGGGACTGTCGCGTCATTCGGGTCGGCGATCCGTTCTATCCGGGCTTTTGCCGCGTGATCTGGACAGATCACGTGCGTGAAATGAGCGATTTGCCGGAGGGCGCTCGACATTATCTGATGCAGGTTGTTTTCGCTGTCGAAGCGGTGGTGCGGCAGCTGTTTTCCCCGGACAAGATCAATCTGGCCAGTTTTGGCAATGTCGTCCCGCACCTGCACTGGCATGTCATTCCGCGGTGGGAGGACGATCGCCATTTTCCCGAGCCGGTGTGGGGTCGCGTGCATCGCGAGCAGGGCAAGCAGCGCGCCGTTGTTGGGGACGCCGAGCTTTCTGCTGCCTTGTCGCGTGTCTTGGACAATCTGGCGGGGGGGCGATAATCATGAGCACGATCGCAAGCGACCTTCCCCTGACGATCACCGACCTGCGCAGCGGCTCCGATTACCTTGCCCAACTGTCGTTGGCCAATCCGTTGGTGGGTGAGCGACAACTGATTCGCTTTCTCGATGGCTTGCTGCTTTCGCCACCCGATCCGGAGGTTCTTCTCGCGCTCCTGGAACAGGCGCGCGCGCCGCTGTGCTTTGTTGAAGAAGAGATGGCGCGGCGCTATCACAATCGTCCTCTTCCCCTGGGCAGCGAGGAGGAAAGCTACTTCCGGCAAGTGATCGCCACTTGGCGCAAGATGAGCCAAGCCTACGCGTTGTGTGCTCGCCTTGAGCGGCCGGATGCGACGAATCCGCAGTATGTGACCCGGGTCGCGACGATCCTGCATCGTTGCCTGTACTACACGGGCATGGTCATCCTCGAACACTATCGCGCTCGGCGCGAAGTACCGCCCGGCATCTGGCTCGAGATGCATGGTTACTACGAAACTGCCGAGGAGTGGGGCGTCGCCTATACCCCGGTCGAAGATGTGTTCGAGAGCAGTCTGCAAGCTACCCACTGTGCAGCCGCATACGCCAGGTCACTGCTGATCGAAATTGCCAGCCCTTATAGCAGCAGTATCCGCAACTTGAATCTGATCCGGCGCTGGGCGGGCATGTGGTCACCGCTTGTATCGATCCACAAGCTCGACGACGATTTGGAGATTCCGCCTTATCTCGTCGAATTGATGAAAGACATGCCGTTGCATCCGACGGCTTATACCGAGGAGCCGAGCAAGGATGCCCGTCGCCTGGATATGTCGCGGCTGGCGCTGCAGGTCACCCACATGCTGAGCCAGCTCAGGCAGCGGGTGACGCCATCGCAACTGGGGCTGGGAGAGGAAACCTCGGCGCATGTGATCGCCCTGCTCGAGCATCTGGCGAGACCATGGAGCCAGGCGGCTTCCCCGCGCCGATTCCGGCGTTTCGCCACCGAGGGAGTTGCCCATGTGGCAGTCGGCTTCGAGGCAATGCACTATTGCTTGACTGCCAGCGAATTTATCCAGCCGGATGCCGCATCCAGCTATTCCCGCAGCGAGTTCGATCAGCTATTCACTTTCCGCGAGCGTGTTGATTCGGAGCAGGCGTTGGCGATCAGGCCGCCGATCAGTTTTCCGGTAGATGAATGGCATGTGATCAATCATTCGGCAAACGGTTTTCGCCTGACACGCAGTTGCGCCGGCCTGCGGATCATGCACGGACAATTGATGGCGATGCGTCCCCACGATGGGGATCACTTCCTGCTGGTACACGCAAGCTGGCTGATGCAGGATGAGTCGGCCGGCCTGGTGGTCGGAGTCGCTACCCTACCCGGGATGCCGACCGGGATCGGCATCCGGCCAGCCACTCAGGGGGGCGGCAGCATCGAGCGTTATGTGCCGGCCTTCATGCTGTCGGCCGTTCCTGCTATTGGTGAAGAGGCATCCATCGTTCTGCCGTCGGGCCTGTACCAAGCCAGCCGGATACTCGATTTCTTCGTGGCGGGTGGAGAGTCCGGACAGTTACGCATGAACCACATACTGCAGCGCGGAACCGATTTCGACCGCATCAGCTTCCAGCTACTTTGACCTATCTTCGCGCTTCCGGTGGGTGAGTGCGCTAAACTATCGCCCTTACTCCCGGAGGACACCATGGCGGGTATAGA
>CAMKYP010000004.1 GCA_946477505.1 uncultured Dechloromonas sp.
CCGTTTCTCGTTATCCGCTCGCGCCTGCGCGCGTACACGTGTAGAGAGATAACGATATGCCGGTCACTTTCGGTCACCCATTGGGGTCTGTCGATTGGGGTCAGTGGTCGCGATAGGGCATGTAGCCGCCCGGCTCGCGGGGTTTGAGCGACAGGCCTGACAGGGCTTTTGCCCCGCCATGCAGGCGTGTGCGCGCAAACCCACGGTTGATGAGTTGCTGGGTGAGCCATCGGCTGGTGCCCACGTACTCGCCACGCCGCTCAGCGCGCTCGCGCCAGCGCTGGTAGATCGCAGAAATCGCTTCACGCGCCACGGGCGACTGCTGGCAGTCCTCGTCCAAGAACTCACCGATCGCGTCCTCTTCTTCGAAGTACTCATCAGTGGCATCGAGCACCTGCTGCGGCGGATCGAGCCTTCCGTGGCGCTGCCAGTCGAGACAACCCTGTACCGCCCAGGCCAGGATCCCATCCCGTTCAGCCAGCAGCTTTTGCTGTAGGTGCTTGTCACGCCTTTCCGGGGGGACGGTGATCGTGAACGGGATCAGGTGGAGGCGCCGCTTCATCGCTTCGTCGATGTTGCGGATGGCCGGCTTGTGGTTGCCTGCCACGATCAGCTTGAATTGCGGCATGAACTCAAAAAAGTCCTGGCGCATGAAGCGCGCCGAGATCTTGTCGCCACCGGTCAAGCTCTTGACCTTGGACTCGGCCCAGCGGCGCCCTTGCTCGGTTTCGATGGCGGCGACAAACCGGGCCCCACGCAAGCTGGCCATATCGGTCGGGTGCCGGTCCGTGCGGGTTTCCATGAACGTGTCCATGGGTGCGTTGGTGGCGTAGTCGCCCAGGATGGTGGCCAGGGTGTTCACGAACACCGATTTGCCGTTGGCACCTGTGCCGTACAGGAAGAACAGCGCATGCTCTCGTGTCGATCCAGTCAGCGCATACCCTGCCATCCGGGCAAGATAAGCTTGCAGGGCCTGATCGCCGCCCGTGACCTCATTGAGGAATTGCCGCCATGTCGGGCAATCACCCGCAGGCGTGGCGGTTGTGATCTTGGTCAGTCGGTCCAGACGGTCGTGGGAGCGCAGCACGCCATTCTTGAGATTCACCACGCCGCCTGGCGTGTTGAGCAGCCAGGGGTCGGCATCCCACTCGTCGGCGGTGGCGGCATGACGCCGATCGGAGCGTGCGAGCCGCTCCAAGCCAGCTACCGTGCCACTGCTGGCGAGTTTGGCGGCCACCCGATGAGAATCGGCCTTGAGTGCTGCCTCCCGACAGATCTTGCGCATCAGGTGGTGCGCGGCCAGGGTCTCCTCTGTTTGCCAGCGCTTGCCGGTCCAGAATACCCACTTGCCCCACAGGGCGACATAGCGCCAGTCTTGGGCGTAGCGACCCGAGAAAGTCAGCGCCAGCGCGTCTTCCGTGGCCCAGACCGATTGCTCCGTTGGGTCGACTGCCTGCGTGGCGTCTGCTGTCGACGGTTGAAACTGGATGCGCTCACCATGGGCAAGGAAAGCCTCCACATCAAAGCCCTCCGTGATGGCGTTAGCCGCGTCCCAGCCATCCGCAGACCCTTGAGGATCTTGCGCCGTGGGATTGGCCGGCGGCATCAACACCGCGCAGTGCTGGGCACCTGCTGCCATGACCGCTTCGGCGGCATTCATGGCGTACTCCCAGCCTGGTTTGTCGCGGTCGGGCCAAATCAGGACATGCTTACCATGCAGGGGTGACCAGTCGGTCTTGTCGATCGGTGCGTTGGCACCATGCATCGCGGTGGTCGCGCAATGGCCGACATCGATCAAGGCCTGGGCGCATTTTTCGCCTTCGACCAGGATCACCCTTTCCGCATTGGCGATGCCAGGCTGGTTGAACAACGGCCTGGGATCGGGCGGCGCCATCTTGCGGCGCTTGGCATCCCAAGGGCGGAATTCCTTGCGCCCAGGACTGGGCTCATAGCGATAGACGCAGGCAATAAGACTGCCATCAGCAGCCAAATAGTCCCATTTGGCAGTCGCGGGGCCCAATTCATCCACCGGCACGCTTGCCTTGCGTTTGCCAGGTGAGACGGCGGGTGCACGGCCAAGCAGTTCCCGGGCGAAACCCAGGACGGCCGCGAAATCACGATGCGTGTCCCAATGGCGGTGCGCAGCGATGAGTGCAAAGATATCGCCACCATTGCCCGTGGCGCGGTCGATCCACAGGCCCGCCCGTTCGCCATCCAGCTCAATCTCCAGACTGCGACCTGGACTGCCCAGCACATCGCCGACGACGAATTTGCCGTGTGTCACCTTGCCAGCCGGGAACAAGGCAAACAGCACACTCTCCAGCCGTGCCAGCAAGGCCGATCGCAGTTCATCCCGCTCGGCATTCCCGTTAGGTGATGAAACAGCGGGGTCTTGGTCATTGAAATCAAGCATGTACACCTCCCTCATCGGTGTGTGCCGGATTCAAGTAGCCCGCCTTGGTCGCGATCTCTCGCATGAAGTCGGGGGACAGACCGACCTGGTCGCACCACAGCTCCAGGCGCCCATCGCGGAAGAACCGTCTGGCCTCAGTACGCAGATGTTTCGAGGGCGAGCACACGTCAATGAACGCCTGTTTGATGACGGCCACGACCAATCGCGACTCCGGGCACACCACAGCCACATGGCGCAGCAGCAGGCGTTCCAGCAGGGATACGCCGATCAAGGGTTTCTGGCGACGCGTAGTCACCGTCAACGCCTCGATCACGGGTTGGGGAAGACGAGCATTCATCACTGCACCCCCGATGCATTCACACCCTGCTCGCTCCAACACCGACGTGCCCAGGCGCAGTATTTGCACTCGTAGAAGCTCGGCTCAGACGCCACGCGCGGCAGCAATTCACCGGCCTCGGTCGCCTGGATCACCTTGACGGCGCGATCCGACATGCGCTGCGCCAGCGCTGCATCAAACGGCACCAGTTCCAGCCAGAGCTCTTGGGTGTCCTTATTGATGGCGGTGAACAGCGCAGGCTGGGACGCGATGCCGGGGATGCTCGGCTCCATGTACGCCTGATAGATCGCCATTTGCGCGGCGTAGATCGGCTTGGTCACGGCCACGCCCTTTTTGGCGGTGTCGCGCCAGTTCTTATCGTTCATGGTCTTGCACTCCCAGAGCATGGGAAACGACAAACCCAGGTCGGCAGGTGCACCAGCGATCACGCCATCGACATGCCCCTGGATGCGACCACCCGCAACGGAAAAGCCAAATTGCTCGCCGTCCTGTTTGCGGGTGTAAAGGTCGAAGCCAGCCAGGCGCAGCCAGCGAATGGCCAGGTCTTCCATGACATGACCGACTTCAAAGATCCGCAGCGTGCGACCAGGCAGTTCTGCACCGTCGTCCACCGGTGCGTCGACGTACTCGTATTGCAGGGCGCGCTCGCAGGGCACACCGAGGCGTGAGGCGCCCAGATAGCGCCGCCGGGCCTGCTGGCTGCGCTCGGCTTGCAGGGCCGCATCCAGCAGCATTGACACCTGCTCGTGAAATTTGGGTTGATGGTTCAGATCGATCATCAAAATGGAATCCTGTGGTGATCGCCACCCGTGCCGGCAGTGGCCTTGCGGCTGGCGAGTTGTTCAAAGAAAGTGCGGTCGCGCTCGACCATGCGTTCGTGCTCGGTCAGCATGTGGGCCTGATAGGCATCGACCACGACCTCCACCAGGCGCAGGACTTCGTCCTTACCGTAATCGGCCAAGGGGCGATCCATGCCGATGGAAGCGACGTACTCGCCCAAGGGCGCCAGGGCGGAACGCATGGCGGCGAGCTCCATGTCGCTGGGATCAATCACGGCGTCCTCCTGAAACTGGGTCAGGCGCTCCATCAGCCTGGAGAAGGCGTTTTGGCAACGCATGGAACAGAACACCCAGTGATCGCTGTAGCGACGGTGGTCGGAGCGCCGCAAGCGCGGGTTGAAATACCCCAGGTCTTTGGCTTGACGGGAGCACACGGCACATCTCACGCCACCTCCCGAAACTCGGCCATCACCGCATCATTGGCCGCCGTCACCAGACGCTGAATGGCCGTCTTGTTGAATTGGAAGGTCAGCAGCGCCGAAGCCTGATAACGGGTCAGGCTGAAATCCGCGCGCAGCGGCGCAGGCAGGTAACGCAGTTGCCCAGGCGTGGGCGACTCCTGTAACCAGCGACGGGTTTTGTGAGCGGCATCGTCGACCTCCTGGTCATTGAGCCAGTCATTGGCCTGGGCCAGACACACCGTGCGCTCGCCGGCGCCTAGCAAGCGGGCGGGAAGTTTCTCGGCACCACCTACCGCGTACCAACGTCCGCTCAGGAAGAAGACACCCGCCCAAGCCTTGAAGCCCGTGGCCAGCAGCGCGCAGTCATCGCCAAAGAGGTCGCACCAGGCAAAGTTGGAGCGCTTGAGCAAATCGATTTCGGTCATCACAAAATCGCTGATCTGGTGACGCGTCTCCTCGATCTCCTTGGCAAAGCTGTGGCCACACAGCGGACACTCGCGACTGGCCATCGGCACTTCGGCATCACACTGAGGACAGCGCTTGGTTGGCGCCTCGCCGTCACCAGCGAAACCGTCCAGATCGACTTCCTGCTCCAGACTGCCATGGCGCAGGGAGGCGGTGCCGAAGTCCAGCACCACGCAGTCCGTCTTGATGACGCCCGGGTGTTCAGTGGGGTCGACCACGCGCAGACCACGTCCAACCATCTGGATCAGCGTGGACTTGTAGGAACTGGGCCGCAGCAGCACGATGCAGGAGGTCGGGGTGTAGTCGTACCCTTCCGTGAGCACGGCCACATTCACCAGCACCATGACATCGCCGGTTTCATACGAAGCCAGGGTGAACTGCCGATCAGCAGGCGTCATCTCGCCATGAACCACAGCGGCCCGAACACCCGCCGCGTTGAACGCCTGGCAGACGGCATGGGCATGATCCACGGTGGCAGCGAATGCAATGGTCTTGCGCCGGGCCGCGTGCGCCTGCCAGTGCTGGACCACCGCCGCATTCACAGGCGTGGTGTTCATGATCGACGCCACGGCGTTCATGTCGTAGTCGTCGGTCAGTTTGCGCACGCCGTCGAGTGCGTCACGCGTGCCGACATCGACCACGAAGGTGCGCGGTGGCACCAGATGGCCGGAGCGGATCAGCTCGCCGAGCCTGATTTGATCTGCGACATTGGAGAACACCTCACGCAGACCTTTGCCATCCCCGCGATTGGGCGTAGCGGTCACGCCGTAAATCAGCGCATGCGGGTTCTTGGCCAGGACCGAATCGATGACCAGTCGGTAGGTCGGCGCCGCGCAGTGGTGAGCTTCGTCGATCACCAGCATGTCCAGTGTGGGCATCTGCTCGAGGTTGCGTGCCAAGGTTTGCACCATGGCAAAGGTGGCCTGACCCGACCACGACTTCTGGTGGGCATCGAAGACCGAGGTACTGACGTGCGGATTGACGCGGCCAAACTTGCCCAGGTTTTGCGCGGTCAATTCGTCCCGGTGCGCCAGGATGCAGGCCTTGGCGTCCGGATATTGAAGAAACTCCCCAGCGGTGCCGGACAGGCAGATCGTCTTGCCTGCACCAGTCGGCGCCACACCGAGGGTGTTGCCATGGGCTTTTAGGGCCGTGACGCAGCGGGTGACGAATTCCCGCTGCCGAGGACGCAGCATCATCGCCATCCCTCCTTATTGCGCCCAGGCAGGACGGGTGGGAACGGCAGGCGCCGATGACACAGGGGTTGTACCGGTGGGCGGGGCCGAGGACGCGTGGGTTGGGGTGCGCATAGGCTGCCCCATCAGCGCGGCATACTCCCTGTGATCCGGCTGAATGGCGGCCTTGATCACATTCTTGTCGTCGCCGTTCTGATCCTTTTCAACATCGATGCGGGCGACGAACTCCACGCCATCCAGATCGGCAAACCCCTTGATGCGGCGCGCGCTTTGCGCCTGCGGGGAGTTGTCTGCCGGATGGATGCCACGCGCCGAGTTCAGGATGGCACGCAGGAAGCTGCGGCCGATGTTGGTCCACTCCGGGCCCTTCGGACTGGACAGGCCAATCAGACCGAACACCACCCGTTTGGCAAACGGCCCCTCCAGAATGGTGAACTTGGCGTTGAGATAAATGACGCCGGTTTTGTCGGAACGGGTCGCGTAGCCGCCAGTCCAACCCTGGCTCGGATCGTCATATCCGCCCGGGCGAATGGCCAAGATGACCTTGGCCAGGGTTTTGGGCGGAATCAGGGCGTACTCGCGCTGGTCCTCGGCGTCGTTGAAGTCATTCCAGGTGGCGTTTTGGTTGTAGCTGTTCATGAATACTCTCCTTCTTATTGCGCGCGCGGCGCGGTGATCTTGGAAATGAGGCGGCCCAGATGCGGCTCCTCGACGACTTCCAGTCGTCCGGAACGGTCTTTGGCGGGATAGCCCCAGGGATTGATGTGCTGGCAGACGAAGGCCCGATAGGGCGTGCCGTCATCGGACTTGAGCACCACCATCGAGATGACCTGATCGACAATGCCGGGCAACTCCAGCGCGGCTTTGGAGCCTTCGATCTGCGGGCTGAACACCTTGCGGCTGAAGTCATCGAGCTTTTCGTCGAGGATCCCCACCAGCCAGATGTCCTTGTCACGGACATGCTGCAACTGCGTGAGCCACCCGACCAGTTCGCTGGCGTGCAGGCCATAGGCACCGCGTGTGTCGGGCTTGCCGGTTTTTTCGGAGAAGGCCTGCGGCTGGCCCTTGGCCCATTGCAGGCACAGACGCCCGGCGACCGTGATCGAGTCGACAAAGATCAGCGAATACTTGGCCAGCATGGTCGGATCGCCGTACTGGGCACACACTTGGTCGTAGTGCGCCTGGCTGTAGGACTGGTCGTCGCGCAGCGCCGGATTGGGGCCACCGATGTAGCAGGCCAGATCACGGCATTCCTGCCAGGTGCGTGGCCGCACGCTGTCACCAGGCCAATCCAGCACGGCCAGATCGCCGGCCTCCAGGTCAATGAACAGGGTGCGGGTCGCATCGGCGGTTTTGAGCAGCGTGGTTTTGCCCACACCTGATGGCCCAAGAATGACGCCCTTGGAGCCACGCTTTTCTGCGAGGCGCTGCTCGGCGGTGATGAAGGGAAAGCTCATGTCAGACCTCCCAGCCAAAGATCTCTGTAACTTTGTCCGTGCCGAGCGCGCCCCGGGCGCGGGCCAGGTCGTGCAGGCGGCGCAAGGAATGCAACTGGCAGGAGATCTCAGACGAGCGGGCTTCTAGCCCCTGGATGGCAAAGGCGAGGTCATCGACCGATGCTTGGTCGAGCGGAAGGCGGTCGATCTCGGTCTGCCCGGCGTGGCCCGGCACGCGGATGGTTTCCGGCAGGTCGGACAGGGACAGGGTTTTCTTGCGCAGGGATTCAATGAGGTTTTTGAACATGGTGGTTACTCCGAAAGCAGGGCGAGACGGAAGCTGGGCTTGCCCACCTTCACGGTTCGTGCGGGAATGAATTGCTCGCGCAGGGCGCTCGCCCAGGCGGAGAACTTGGTCTCTGAAACGCGGTAGCTGACGTCGATGAATTCGCGGGGGTTGTCGCCATTGGCGGCAATGCGAGCTTCGAGATTGGCGAGCAGTGCCTGATCCCACTCGACCTTCTTGGGTAGGTCAGCCGTGATGCGCACCTCGCCATCATCGAAATGCACAACACCGCTGTCTTTGCCAGCGACCAGGCGCAGGTGCTTGGCGCGCTCGGCATACTTGAGGTTCAGGGCATGTTCGATGTGATCGACTTCAGCCTTGGCAGTGGCCAGGCGGTCGGCGGCCAGCGTCTTCAGCTGGAACAGGCTGCGGGCATCGAATGCAGCCAGATCAGTGGCCGGGATGGACAGCACATCCTGCTGTTGCGGGGGCAGATGGCGTTGGTTCATGCCACACCTCCCGCCATGACACGCGACGACGTGCTGCTGTGCAGACTCCTCGCCTCGTACTCCTCGATGTCCTCGACGCGGTAGAGGACGCGGCCCTGCAATTTCAGATACACCGGCCCGATACCGGCGGATCGCCAGCGCTCGAGCGTGGCCTCCGCGACATTCCAGCGCTCAGCCAGTTGGCGCTGATTCAGGTGTTTGACACTCACGTTGATTTCCTTTCAGGTGATTGCGAAAACGTGAGTGCAGTTTGGAATTCAGGGGGTGGGCAAACCGGTGGGCAAGGTGGACAGAATGGGTGGGCAGATCAAGCAGTTGATGCCTGTGCCGGTCTAAACGGGGATGTTCTTGGAGATTCGGCCGTGCAAGGCCTGGATCAGGGGCTTGCGCTGTCGGCCTGAGGCCGCATGCTTTTCAAGCAGCGCGACTCGAATGCTTCGATGTCTTGTTGACGGTATAAGACCCGACCATGCAACTTGAGGTAATCGGGGCCAAGTTTTTCAGAGCGCCAACGCTCAAGAGATGCTTCGCTGACTTGCCAGCGTTCAGCCAGTTGCTTTTGATTCAGGTGCCGGATTTCCATGGTGACTCATTGCTGTTGAATGACCACCATTGAGGCGCTGGTTGGCATAGAAGCCAAGCGCTTTTACCCCCTTCAGCAAGAGGATGTGCTGTCCGAAAAATGCATGCAAATTTCGGGCGGAAATCTCAGATCTGCGCGTCGATCCGCAGAAAGTCTTTGTCATTCCGCTTGTAGTCAGGACGCGGGCCGAGAAATTTACCCGGGAGAATCGTGAGCTGCCGAATCTTGCGGATGTGGAATAGCTTCCAGCCCACGTACTCCCCGGATTCACTCCCGCCTTGCACTTGGTAGGCCCGAAGTGCAGGATAGCCTTTCTTGTCGGTACCGCAACAGTGAGGCTCAACCACCCTCGGAAATCCGTCATAGGTGAAGGACAGCAGGTGGCGGTCGTGGATGGCAGATGAGATGGTCATGGCGTGCTCCTGGTCAGTTTCAATTTTCAATGCCCCTCGAAGGCCGTCAGCAGTTGGTCCAATTCGACGATCTTCAATCTGGCAGCATCGAGCACCGCTTTCGGAAAATGCTTGGCATAGCTCTGACGTTCCGTCAGATCGACGTCGATCAACTGCTGAATCGCCTTTTTACAGTCCGCACATTGGTCGGCTGGGCGTCTTCCCAGAATCGACAGCAACAGACCTTCGAAGCAAGGTACCGAGCCGACCATGTCGATCTTGGCTTTTCGAGCCTCCTTCTTCAATTTGTCAGTCCATGGAATGTCTGTATCAAGCAGGGCGGCACGTGCGTCATAGCTGTAAATCCTGGCCTGCCGTGCCGCGTGATCAATGACGTTCTCCGGCCCTTTGCCATGTGCATTGCGCACAGTGACAGCCACTCCTGAGCCGCCTGAGCAATAAAGTTCACGCAGGTGCTTGAGGAACGCTTCCTCCGAATCTCCCTCGCCAACGATCAACAGCGTTTTGCGAACCTGATGTTGTTTGCGCGCCATCACCATCCCTCACAGTTGGGGAATGGCGCCGTAAGCACCGGCCATGTATTTGGCGTAGAGGTTATCGTCGGCACGAACACCCTTGACGCTGTCCAGTCGCCAGGCATCGCTCTCGCAGTTGTCGTCTTTTTCGACCAATACCACTTGCGCCTTATGCAGCAGGCTCAACACCTCGATGGAGTGGCAGGTAAAAATGATCTGTGCATTGTGCGGGTTGGTTTTCGGAGAAAAGAACAAATCCAGCAAAGGGGTGAGCATATGCGGGTGAAGATCCGCTTCAAGTTCATCGATCACCACCAGACCACCGTGCTGCAGCGCCGGCAGGATCCGGGACAGCAATATGAATGCGCCCTGGGTACCGCTGGATTCATGCAAAAACATCAAAGGATGTTCTTTGTCGCCCACGCGGTGAATGCCGAAGGGGATGTGAATCTCTTCAGTCTTGCCACTTTCACGTGTCACCGTATGTTTCTCGACACGCACATCCGACAGGCCAAAATCCCACTGATGCAACAGGGTCGCCATCTGGCTACGAATGCCAATGTTTTTGGCATAGAACTCAGAGGCACGCATGATCTGATCATGATCCATGGCCTGACGACCGAGACCATGGACGTTACTCAGCACATTGGCTGACACCAGTTTCAAGGCCAAATCAACTTCGTATTGCGCGGCCGTCGAAATCAGCGATGCGTTTTCGCGAACCTTCTCAGCTTCCTTTTGAAGCATGCCGAACTGCTGCTGTTTGACCGTATAGCCCTTGCGTTCAGGATTCCATTCGCGGGTAAAGACATACGAGAAGGCACGGCTTTGTTTGCTGTACAGCGACTCGTGATAAACGCGATCCCTTGAGGCAATCAGACGGTAGCGCCATTCACGGCCGTCGAACTCGAACTCCACCTCAAAGGTGCTGGGCTCGGTCGTTGCCGAAAAGTGGGCTGCCAGGGGAATCGGTTCGTCTGGCTTGGCATGAAACGAGTGCTTGACGAACCAGTCGACGAACACCAGCGACTTGATCAAGGTTGTTTTACCGCTTGCGTTGGCGCCTACGACTGCGATGGCTTTGGAAAGGCGGGTGCCAAGAGCGGACGTGCAGGACCGGCCATCCTCAGGGGTGTGGCGGTTCAGTTCCAGCGATATCTGCACGGGCTCTCTGAACGACTGGAAGTTTTGCAGGGTGAACGAGCGAAGCATGGCGTGACTCTTGGGGCGATTTCAACAAATTTTTGTATGTTACGACATTAGACGGGTCAAATCAAGTCATAAAAATCGAAATTCAACAAATTGTTGTTGAAATTTGCGTTGCAGAGCTGGTTTCATGGGCAAAAGCCCAGCAACCGTCGCTGCTCATCCCAGTCCACGGGCACGTCCGCCTGCCGGCCCCGGATCGCGTGAAGATTGAGGTGGCGCGGTTGGCGACCATCCAGAATGGCCTGCACGATGTCAGGTGCGAGGCGCGTGAGCCGCAGCACCTCGGCGACCCAGCCTGGCTCCAGCTTCAATTGCCGCGCCAGATCGGTGGCATTGGCGACCTCACCGCTGTCGAGCAGCTTTAGCCAGTAGAAAGCCTTGCCGATCGTTCGGATCATGGGCAGGTCAAATGATGAGCGGACTTTGGCATCTTCCTGGCCAGGCGGCGCAATCAGCAGTTTGCGGGTGTGACGACGCTTGATGGTCAAGGGGACAAAGGTCACCGCCGAGCCCTGGCTCTGGTATTCACGCGAAGGGCCCGACACCGATATCTCGATCTTGCAACGGTGCGGGGTGGATTGGCTCATGCCATCACCTCTTCATCATGGCCGAGGTGCCCCATGGCGGGCGCCTCTTTCTGCTCCACCACAAAGGGGTGCTGGGCCAGTTCACGCCGGAAACGTTGCCATCCGTCTTCACGCCAGACGATGTCAAGACCATTCGGGTGCAGTTGCACTCGATCAATCAGCAGCCGCATGATGCGATGCTGTTCCACCGGGAACATCTGCGCCCAGATGTCGCCGATGCGGCGCATGGCCACCACGACCATGGCCTCGTCGAGCCCGGGTTGCTCCTGCATTGCCAGCACTTCGCGCCATACGCCGATGATCATCTCGGGTTCTTGCAACACGCGCAGGACCTGCATCAGCACGGCTGATTCGATTTCAGCGGCGGGCATGGGCCCCATGCTGCGCTGGCCGGGGATACGTGATGCACCGGCGGTTTGTCGCTTTTCCAGGTAAGGGACGTAGTAGTGGTAACGCTTGCCGTTTTTCTTCTGCGTGTAGGTCGGCAGCATGCGCTGGCCGTCGGGGGCATAAAGGAATCCCGCCAGTAGCGCCGGCGTCTCGTTGTACCGGTCACGAGTTGTACTGCGCTTGCGTTGCGCAATGATGGCGTCGACCGCTTCCCATTGCTCCGCAGAGATGATGGGCTGGTGTTGGCCTTTGAAGACCTCGCCCTTGTGCGTGATCTCACCCAGGTAAAGACGGTTCCGTAGCAGCTTGAACAGGTACTGCTGATCAATAATCCGACCGTGGTGAAACTTTCCGGTCTGGGTCTCCCAGGACTTGGTGGTGTGACCTTCAACCTGGAGTTCGCGCACCAGACGCGCCGCCGATCCATGCTCGGCGTAACGGGTGAAGATCTCGCGCACCAGTGCCGCTTCCCTGTCGTTGACGACGAGCTTGCGATCCTTGACGTCATATCCCAAAGGCGGCACGCCGCCCATCCACATCCCCTTGGCCTTGCTGGCGGCAATCTTGTCGCGGATGCGCTCGCCCGTGACCTCGCGTTCGAACTGGGCAAAGGAGAGGAGGATGTTGAGGGTCAACCGTCCCATCGACGTCGTCGTATTGAACTGCTGGGTCACAGACACGAACGAGACTCCGTGCCGATCAAAGACTTCCACCAGTCGCGCGAAGTCCGGCAGGCTGCGCGTGAGGCGGTCGATCTTGTAGACCACAACGATGTCGATCTTTCCGTCCTCGATATCGTCCATCAATCGGCGCAGCGCAGGCCGCTCCATGTTGCCACCCGAGAAGCCACCGTCGTCATAACCATCGGCCACAGCGATCCAGCCTTCATGGCGTTGGCTGGCAATATAGGCAAGCCCCGCGTCACGCTGCGCCTCCAGGCTGTTGTATTCCATGTCCAGGCCTTCATCGGTGGACTTGCGGGTGTAGACCGCACAGCGCCGCTTGGGGGTAGTGGCAGGCATTTGCGCGTTGAAGTTAGGAACCGGTCTTCTCATGCCAATGCCCCCTGACGCTTGGGCGCGGGTTGGCGCAATCCGAAGAATGCCGGTCCCGACCAGGCGGTGCCGGTGATGGCCTTGGCCACCCCAGACAAGCTTTTGTAGGCACGGGCCTGGTATTCGAAACGCCCGTCGTCCAGGACTTTGACCTGATGGGCAATGCCGTTGTACTCGCGGATCAGGGTGGCGCCAGGTGCCAGTTGGTTTTCTGCGCGACGCTTCTGGTTAGGCACCTCGCCGGTTTCACCGATTTTTTCCAGGCGACGTTTGAGCGATTGCGACATGGCACCGAAGGCCTCTTCCTGAATCTTGTAAGCCAGCCGGCTTTCAAGCCAGGTGCGATGGTGGTGGCCAGGACGGCGATCAAAATATTGATCCCAGAGCGCCCAGAGGTTTTCCATCGGCAGGTAGGGCAATTGCGCGAGGCGCGCGGCAACAGTTTCTTTGCTTGCGTGTGTCGTCATACGGGAACTCCTTCTTGTTGAGACGGGTTCGTATGAACGCGCTGGTGGGCAGTAAAGCCAAGCGGAATGTCGCCAGCCGTGGCTTCATGGTGACACTGGTTTTCTGCCGAGACGTGCGTGCGCGCGCGGAGAATGCCGGCGGCGAGCAACTGCGCGATTTCCTGACAAGGGGAGCGCCCGAGCTCACGGGTATCGCGATGGGCGGGATTGGAGTGGTGTTCGATGGGTGACATGGCAGGCTTTCGTGATGAAAAACTGCCACCATTTCATCGGAGGTTCGCCGGAATTCCGAGCAGGGAATTGCGGACGAATGCGGGTAATCGCCAATCAGAGGCCGGTAGCCACGAAATAGCTCACCGCAGTGGCCAGCATGCCAACGCCCAAAAGCGCAAAACCCAAGATCAAAAGGATGAGACCCAGTTTACTTTCGATGTCGAGCAGATGTTTGGTTACGCCGCCAACGATAGGGGCGCTTTGCCGTTGATTAGCAGCGAGCCTGGCCAACTGATCGATAGACTGTTCGTGCGCAACCAAGCAGTAAACAACCCACTTGAGGATTGCCTTTACCCGCCATGCCAACAAGATGGAACCAATGCCAGTAGTGAGTGCGCCTGAAACCTTCAGCCACGTGTGAATATCAGCGGGTAATTGCATACACAGGTCTCCAAAAAAATACAGACGGAATTGCTGCGCCGTCAGCGCACTGGCGGCTGACCGTTGCGCACAAAACGATCGAAGGTGTTTTCAAGGCCATCTTCGTCATCGTCCGTTTTGTCGCGCTCCCAAGGCTTGACCTCGGGCGGCAGGACCAGCAGGGTCATCGTTTGGCGATAGAGGTCGGATGCGATGCGCATCTCGCGCGCCACCATGCCCTCGGGCTCCTGCGGAAACCAGATGCGCGCATCTATCGGCGTACCCAACCGATCGACGTTGGTGTCCGTGCCCAAACGTGTGGCACTCCTGGCTGGCAGTGGCCGGCGCTGACGATTCGCCAGCCGTTTGTTCAGATGGATGGAGAGCCACTTGCCCGACTCGCTGCCGCAAGCCCACTGAACGACCCCGTTCTGCGACATGACCAGCACCGCACGCTGTGGTGTGAGCTCGAGCCACTTCAGGATGGCAGACGTCATGGACACACCGTACCGATCCGCGCATGCACCGAGCACATCCAGATCGATGGTCGCCCCCTGAATCTGCCGACGGTAATCGTCGGCAGGCATCAACAGGTACGACGCAAAGGTGTTCGCCTCGAACTCAATCTTCCGTTCGTCGCTGTCCCATTGGGTGGTGTCCACCTCGCTGCAGTTGAAGGACGCCTGCAGATGGCGATGTACCAGGTAATGCCCCAGCTCGTGTGCCAGCGTGAAGCGGATTCGCCCCGGTGAGCTGATCGCCTGGTTGTAGATGATGGCCCAGTTGCCCTTGCCCGGCGCATCGGCATTCAGGTTGAACAGCGCTCCCTCGAACTCAGGGTCCATCGCCTCGCCCTGAATGCTGATCGGCTCGCCGGTATGGAACGTATCTGGCACTTCCTGAATCAGCGCTTCCACATCGACCGGGAAACGGTCACCGCCATGGACAGCGTGGAACTGATCCAAAAGCTTGCTCAGCCGGTTGGCCCAAGGCGCCGGCTTGTTGGGCGGCGCACTCATCCTTGGGTTTTCTTCAGCGTCTTGAGAATCTCAAGGAGCTGATGCTTGGTCTCGGGCTTGAGGGTTTTGTAGTTCCGAAAGAATGCCTTGTCGAAGGCATCCTCCGGCTGGTCTGCCTGCTCGTTGTGGGCCAGGAACTCTGGCGTGACGTTCAGGACAGCGGCGATGCTGGCCAGTTTTTCCATGGTGGGGTTGGCATCGTCGTTGTTCTCCAACTCCCACAGATAGCTCTTGCTCATGCCGGCTGCGGCGGCCAGTGCGTCGAGACTCAACTTCTGCTCACGGCGCAGCCTGCGAATTTTGTCACCCAGTGGGGTTGCCACGGTTTCTCCTGTGTTCTCTCAGCCCCGCTTGAACAGGGGCCGGGTAGCGTTTTGCACAGACCGAGATATTACGTTATTTCGAACGAATCCGCACCGGCTTGACAACACAATCATCCATCGTTAAATTCCATCAAACACCCGATATAGCGAACAAATACCTTTTGCTTTGTTGTGCGATATGGTGTTGAGAACAGTGTATCCAACCCAGGCCTCTCGCGCACACAAGAAGTCATCGGCACGGCGGCCCAGCAAAAAGGAAAAACAAGATGGCCGCCTTCAACTACCGCCAACTCATCCGCCAAGTGCCAGCGCACGCCTGGAAGTTCTACCTGCAGTCTCGCAAGCTGGAACTTCCCGCTGATCTTGTCGACGACAAGCTGGTCAATGCCGTTACTGAGATCATCGATGCCCTGCCTACCGCCCAAAGCGAGGTGTTGTACGCCGAAATGCGGCGTGTTCACGAATTGGCCAATCGGCGGGGCGTCGATGCCCTGCGCAACACCGCCCCACCGGACTCCGCGATCCATGAGGATTTCACGAAGTTCTCCAGCGATGCCGAGCGCGCCTTGTGGGTCATGGCCAATTGGCCCGATCAGTTCGCCACCGCCGAGGCAATCCATGCCGTCAGCCTGCGCATCGGCAAACGCGGCTGGAAACGCTTGCAGGTGCCACCGGTCGATGCACTGTTCCGGGGACAGGAAGACATCCACGCCCTTGAAGTCGCACTGGCCACCGCATTCACGCCGCGCAAGGGAGCGCCGCGCGCCTGTCAGATCGACACCCTGGACCGGCATCTGGATGGCGGCGTGCAACTGGGCATCCTCATCGAGGACAACGCCCAGCGTCAGCTGGAATTCGGCGACGACAACCGGGCGCACTGGCGTGACGTCCGGCCACCCATGGCGATGGATGTCGTCATCTACCCGGCCAGCGGTGTGATTGATGTGCTGGCGCCCGGTGGTGCCAAGACACAGCAGACCTTGCTGGAGCACCTCGGCAAGCATGTCTTCAAGAAAGTACTGCAGCCCACGGATGTCGAGAAGCCGATGTTTTTCCTGAATCGTCTGCGGGATGGCTTCGAGCTTTTCGATGACAGCGAATGTGACCTGGCGGCACACCGGGTTGAGCGCATCCGTTTGTCACAGGCGAAAGTGCGGGCCATTCATCCCCCGATCTGCGATTACCAGATCAAGCCGCCGGGGGAGAAAGATGCACCCGATGTCCTGGCCTGTCTCGCTGCCCAGCAAATCAGCCCCATCCTGATGGGGCAAGGCTTCAACATCATCGACGCCGTGGTCTCGCTGTACTTTGAGCCGCTGCAGCCCGGCAAAGCCAGCCGTGTGCTGCATGTTGACCTCAAGCAAAGCGGGATCAGCAATATGCGGGACATGGAAGAGGCTGACGCCCGCCTGGTGGAATCGCTGCTGCGCGCACTGGGTGTCATGCAGTCACCATCGACGGTCAAGCTGGCGGAGGAGGCCGAAGGAGTCATGCATGAATGAGGCGATCGCCGTCATGAACGATCAGGGGTTGGCAGAGATCTGCCGACTGCTGGAACGCGAAGACATGCTGATCTCGCCCGATGCGGTCTGGCTTTCGAGTCGGCCCGACTTTTATGGTCATCTCCTGGCCCTGGATGCCATCGCCGTCAGTCGCGCGCGTGCACTGGACATCCTCTGCCCGGAGTGCGGTATCGAGTACATGCGGCCGCAGCCATATGCCGCCCCAGAGTCGCAACCCTATCGCGGCTACTGCCCGGAATGCGGGTGGGTCGGTCTGGCGAGTCAACAGGTGCACTTTTGGCAGGTGCAACCGCAGAAGCTGGCCAAGTGGTTGTCAGCAGGATTGGGGCTGGCCCCGCGTTATGCCGTCGAATCCATCGTGGACAACGTCTTGTGGCGGCTGGGTGAGTTCGAACATCGGCGCCGGCGGCACACGGTTTTCTTTGGGCGTCGCCTCAGTGCGATGCCCGATCAGGTGGCAGCCAAGCTGGCGCAATTGGTTGCGCCTGGCGCTGAGGTGATCATCGCGGCGTGTGAACCTGCGTCCTTGCTCGGTACCGCCTTGGGCGATCGCCTGCTGGTGCCGCTGCGGGCCATTGCCCACATCCGCAAATCCGGTCTGGTGATCGAGAACCTTGAGGCATACCTGACCCGCCCGGCACCGGTGCAGGCGTCGGCGGAAACGTCCCTGCGACTGATGCACACCCAGCGCGTGGCGCTGATCAATGGTGAGCCGATCGACCTCTCACCACAGGTCTATCTCTTCCTGAAGATTCTGGAGGACGCCGATGGCGACGAAGTGCACAAGCGGCACATGGCCGAAGGGCTGGGCCTTGAGCCTGGCACCAGCTTCCGGACGGCGGATATTTTCAAACGCCACAAGCAGGTCTATGCCACTTTCGTCGACAAGGACGACAAGGGGCACTACTGGCTCAAAGATGAGTTTCTGATTTTGGAAAGGGGGTGACCCGACAGTCGATACCCCAACTTCCAGCATCCACCCAACCTTGAAAGGATTTTGAAATGGCCGGTAAAAACCAACATGTAGTGAAGCGCGATGACGGCTGGGCCGTGCGTGGCGAAAACAACCAGCGTGACACCTCGCACCATCGCACACAGTCCGAGGCCGAGCGGGCCGCCCGTGACATCGCCATCAACCAGCGCAGCGAGGTGTTGATTCATGGCGAGAATGGTCGCATCCGCGAGCGCAACAGCTACGGCAACGATCCACACCCGCCCAAGGGCTGACGATCACTGCTCTGCAGTCATCGGGTTCGACTATTGCAGCAAGTGCTCCATGCGTCGAACCCGGTGCATTACGCCAACGGCAAGCGCTTGTCATGACAGGGTTTCTGCGTGCGCTCAGATGGCGAAGTTCTGGCCGATTTTTTGAGAACAGAGACCAGAAAAGAGTCAAACTGGTCAGGCCGGCAGGCGTTTTCTGGTTGGCGTGACACTGCCTGTGGCACACGCAAAATCGACGAAATCCCCGCACAGCGTGGGGAAAGCGCGGATACGAAAAAGCCCAACCGAGAAGGGTTGGGCTTTGAAAGTGGTGGAGAGGAGGAGGATCGAACTCCCGACCTCCGCATTGCGAACGCGGCGCTCTCCCAGCTGAGCTACCCCCCCAACGCCCTGCGATTCTAGCGCACTCCATTTCGCTTATCAAAGTCGGCCGCCACAGCGGAACCAAGCGGGCGGTCCGGCCGTCTGATTTCTGTAGCGACAACCGGAGCGATTCCCATGGCGACGAGCTGCAATCTGGCCGATCGGCAGAGCCGACCCTGCGAAGGCGGCATCGCGCCGCTGAACGCGGCGATGGCGAGCGAAATGTTGCACCCTCTGGCGGGGTGGGCGCTGAATGAGGAGCGCCTGGAGAAGACTTTTGCCTTCCGCAATCATTACGAGGCGATGGCCTTCGTCAATGCCATCGCCTGGCTCTCGCATCGCGAGAATCACCATCCGGAACTGACGGTCGGCTACAAGGACGTTCGTGTCCGCTACTGGACGCACGCCATCGACGGTCTATCGGAAAATGACTTCATCTGTGCCGCCAAGCTGGAAAAACTGCTGACGATCTAGGGTTTGCTCAGGATTGCCCGGCACCTGCCACCGCACGGCGCAGACGGTCGGCGACGGCGGCCCAGTCGGCGCCGCCGGGCAGCGCTTCGACGACGATCAGGTCGACTCCGGCATGGTCCATGTCGCGCAGCGCGGCGTAGAGGTCATGCGCATAACCGACTGGATCGGCCGGCATCAGGCGCCAGGCGTGCGGCATGCCGGCCTGCGGCGGCTGATTGGCGCTGATCACCGCGCACTTGCCACCGCGATGGCGCTGGGCGTTGATGAAGTCGAGCAGGCGTTCGCCGGCCACCATGCGCAACGGGGTTACCGGCGCGTAATGGGCTTCGAGCGAGCCGGAAACGCGGGGCGCGCCGGCTGCGGTTTCAACGGCCGGCTGGCGGCCGAGTACCGCTTCGAGATGGATGGGCGAGATATGGCCGGGTCGCAGAATGACCGGCTCACCGCGCGAGCAGTCGATGATGGTCGACTCGATGCCGACCTTGCACGGGCCGCCGTCGAGGATCAGCGGCACGCAGTCGCCAAGCTCTTCAGCGACGTGCCCGGCGGTGGTCGGGCTGATGCGCCCGAAACGGTTGGCCGACGGCGCAGCGATGCCGGCACGCATTTCTCCCGTTTCGCCCTTGGCACGAGCAAAACGACGCAGCAGTTCGAGCGCCACCGGATGCCCCGGCACGCGCAGGCCGACGGTGTCCTGGCCGCCGGTCACGGCGTCGGGCACCCAGGACTGCTTCTTCAGGATCAGCGTCAACGGGCCGGGCCAGAAGGTTTCCATCAGTTCCCAGGCAATGTCCGGCACCAGCTCGGCCCAATGGTCGACCGCATCGTGACCGGCCAGATGGACGATCAGCGGGTGATCGGCCGGCCGCCCCTTGGCGGCAAAAATCTTGGCCACGGCAGCCGGGTTGGCGGCATCCGCCCCCAGGCCGTAAACCGTCTCGGTCGGCAAGCCGACCAGTTCGCCGCCAAGCAGCAGGTCGACGGCGTGCTGGTAATCGGAGTCTGACGGCGTCATCAGTCCTTGATGCCGATGGCGGAGCGAGCAGCCAAGGCCGCCTTCTGCACCTGCTCGGCATTGTCACCGATGACTGTGAAGTGCCCCATCTTGCGCCCCGGGCGAGCGTGGTGCTTGCCGTAGAGGTGCAGCTTCAGGTTGGGGATGGCGTAGAGCTTCGCCCAATCCGGTTCGCGGTAGGACTCACCTTCGTACCACAAGTCGCCGAGCAGATTGACCATCACCGACGCCGAGTGCGCCCGTGCTTCACCCAGCGGCAGGCCGCACAAGGCGCGCACCTGCTGTTCGAACTGGCTGGTGACACAGGCATCAATGGTGGCGTGGCCGCTGTTGTGCGGGCGCGGCGCCATTTCGTTGACGATCAGCTGGCCGCGGCTGACGAAGAACTCAACGGCCATGGTGCCGATGTAGCCGAGCTTTTCGGCGATACGGGCAGCGATGTCCTCGGCGTCGCTCTTGACGCAGCCAGTGGTCCGCGCCGGCACGATGGAGACATCGAGGATGCCCTTGGTGTGCTGGTTCTCGCCGGTCGGGAAGCAGGCAACTTTGCCGTTTTCGTCACGCGCCAGCACGACCGACACTTCGTAGTCGAGCGTCAGACGCTGTTCGAGCACGCAATGCTCGCCCTTGAAATGACCGAAGGCGATCAACGCTTCTTCACGATTGTTCACCGTCGCCTGCCCCTTGCCGTCGTAGCCGAAGCGGGCCACTTTCAGGATGGCCGGGTACAGCGACGTGTCGGCGCAGCGGATGTCGTCTTCGCAATTGATCGCGGCGAAGGGGCCGTGCGGGAAGCCGTTGTCGCGCAGGAAGGACTTTTCGGCAATGCGGTTCTGGCAGACGGCGACGGCTGCCGCGTGCGGGCGCACCGGCACGAACTTGGCGAGGTAGTCCAGCGTATCGGCCGGGACGTTCTCGAATTCGGTGGTGATTGCCGCACAGCCGTTGGCGAATTCGTCCAGCGCTGCGTAGTCGTCGTAATCGACGCAGAAATGGCGCTCGGCGATCTGACCGGCCGGGCTGTTCTTGTCCGGATCGAGAACCCAGACCTGATAGCCCATTTCGTGGGCGGCAGAAACGAAGAAGCGGCCGAGCTGGCCGCCACCGAGCATGCCCAGCGTGGCGGGCGGGAGAATCATGGCATTGCTCAAGACAGAGACCTCATCGGCGCAGCGCAATAAATAGTGACCGCAATTTGCGACCCGATCATACTTCCGGCAGCTTCATGGCCAGCACCTTCTCGGTCTGTGCCTGGCGGAATGCCTGCAGCTTCGCGTTCAGCGCCGGATTGTCGTTGGCCAGCATGGCGACAGCGAAGAGTGCGGCATTGGCGGCGCCGGCCTCGCCGATGGCGAAAGTGGCGACTGGAATGCCCTTCGGCATCTGCACGATGGAATGCAGCGAATCGACGCCGGACAGCGCTTTCGACTGGACCGGCACACCCAGCACCGGCACCGTGGTCTTGGCGGCGAGCATGCCCGGCAGGTGGGCGGCGCCGCCGGCACCGGCAATGATTGCCTTGATGCCGCGCTCGCCAGCCATGGCGGCGTAATCGAACAGCAGGTCCGGGGTGCGGTGTGCGGAAACGACACGGGCCTCAAAGGGAACGCCGAATTCCTTGAGGATCACGGCGGCGGCCTGCATGGTCGGCCAGTCGGAGTCGGAGCCCATGACGACGCCGACGACGGGTTGGTGAACTGCGTTCATTTAGCGGATTCCTGCCTTGCGTTCAGCGGCCTCGATGGTATTGGCCAGCAACATGGTGATGGTCATCGGACCGACACCGCCCGGCACCGGCGTGATCTGGCCGGCTACGTTGAGGCAGTCCTCGTAGTCCACGTCGCCGCACAGCTTGCCGTCCGGCAGACGGTTGATGCCGACGTCGATGACCACGGCGCCCGGCTTGATCATGTCGCCCTTGACGAACTTCGGCTTGCCGACGGCGGCGACGACGATGTCGGCGCGCTTCGTATGGAAGTTCAGATCACGGGTCTTGGAATGGCAGACGGTAACGGTGGCGCCAGCGTTGATCAGCAGCATCGCCATCGGCTTACCGACGATGTTGGAGCGACCGATGACCACGGCCTCCTGGCCGGTCAGATCGACATTGCCCTTCTCGAACATCTTCATCACGCCATACGGGGTGCACGGGATGAAGCGCGGCGCGCCTTGCGACAGGGCGCCGACGTTTTCGGCATGGAAACCATCGACGTCCTTCTCGGCGGAAATGGCTTCAAGCACCTTCTCTTCGTCAAAATGCTTGGGCAGCGGCAGTTGCACCAGAATGCCGTGGATGGCCGGATCGGCGTTCAACTCGGCGATCTTGTCGAGCACGACCTGCTGGTCGACATCGCGGTCATAGACGATCTTTTCGGAATGCATGCCGATGGCCAGACAGCCATTGACCTTGTTCTTCACGTAAACCTGGGAGGCCGGGTCTTCGCCGACCAGAATGACCACCAGACCAGGCTTGTGCCCCTTGGCGGTCAGGGTTTCCACGCGGGCCTTGAAGCTCTGGCGCAGCTCTTCAGCCAGCGCCTTGCCGTCGATAATTTGTGCCGTCATCGTCGCATCCAACAAAAAGAAAACGGGAAAGGCGGCTGCCTTTCCCCTTGATTTGGCGCGAATTTTATCAGAATCAGGCGGCGACTGCTTCAGCGGCACCAACCGCCGCGCGACCGGCGGCAAACGCCTGCCGGTTCAGCTCGACCACTTTCTCGCCCTTGCGCTGGAAACGCTTGAGTACGCAATCGAGCAGAACCTCGGCCGAGAACGGCAACTGGTCGGCAATCGCGCCCAGCATGACGGTATTGCCGAGGCGAATATCGCCCAGCTCCTGGGCGATGGTCGTCGCATCGAAGGCGACAACCCGCGTCCCCGCCGCCTTCATCTGACCGACCGGATCGGCCGGATAGTCGTACAGGCCCAGCTCGACCACCGGCGGCACGAACCGTGAATCATTGACCAGCGCAGCCGCTCCCGGCCGCAGCATGTGCATCCAGCGCAAGCCTTCCGCCGCCTCGAAGGCGAGCAGCACATCGGCCTCCCCCGGTGCGATCTGCGGCGACAGCACGCGCGAACCAAACCGCAGGTGCGACGACACCACGCCGCCGCGCTGCGCCATGCCGGCCACTTCGGTTTTCTTGGCATCGTGGCCCAATGCGATGGCCGCCTCGGCGAGAATTTCAGTCGCCGTCATGACGCCCTGACCACCGATACCGACAACGAGAATATTGGTCGTGCCGCTCATGCCGCACATCCTTTCTTGACCAAGGTTATCGGCGACACCGGCGCGTAATGCTGGATAGCGTCCGGTGCGCAAGGCTGAACGCACAGACCGCAACCGGTACATACCGACGACTCGATACGCACGAAGGCGAGATCGACCTCGCGCCCGGAAGCCTTGACTTGCTTCCCCCTGCGGGTGACGTGGATGGCCGGGCAGCCGACATCCAGGCAGTTGCCACAGCCTGTGCACTTGTCTTCTTGCACCTCGTAGGGCTTGAGCTTGTGGTAATCCTTGATCAGGACACAGGGCTGGTCGGTGACGATGACCGATACGTCGGGCACCTTGACCTCGTCGCGGATGGTCTTGAACAGGGTCGGCAGTTCGTATGGATTGACCTTGTGCACCCGCTCTTCCTTGACGCCCAGCGCCTTGACCAGCTTGACGAAGTCGATGCGCGGCGCTTCCTCGCCATGGATGTCGCGGCCGTTGCCCGGGTTGTCCTGGCCGCCGGTCATGCCCACCGCCCGGTTGTCGAGCAGCAGGACGGTGACACTGGCTTTGTTGTAGACCATGTCGAGGAGGCCTTGCATGCCCATGTGCAGGAAGGTCGAGTCGCCGATCACGGCAACGATGCGCTTGTCCTTGTCGGCTTCGCCACGCCCCTTGTCCATGCCCAGCGCGATACCCATCGAGGCGCCCATCGACACGCAGGTGTCCATCGCCTGCCACGGGTGGCCGGCGCCCAGCGTGTAGCAGCCGATATCGCCGGAGATGTTCAGGTTGCGCACCTGCGACAGCGTGTAATAGACGCCAAGGTGCGGACAGGCCACGCACATGGTCGGCGGCCGCGGGAAGATTTGGGCGGGACGGATGGTGATGGCCGACGCGTCGACCGGTTCGCCGAGCAGGCGGGCAATGGCCGGCTTGAGCACCGGCGGCGCCAGTTCGCCTTGCAACGGCAGGATGTCCTTGCCGATGACCTTGATACCCTGTGCCTTCAGTTCGGTTTCGACCAGCGGTTCGACTTCCTCAACAACGACGACCTGATCGACCATCGCCGCCAGTTCGCGGCATTTTTCAAGCGGCAGCGGACAGGAGAAGCCGAGCTTGAGGACCGGC
Source organism: uncultured Dechloromonas sp. (assembly GCA_946477505.1). Lineage (GTDB taxonomy): Bacteria > Pseudomonadota > Gammaproteobacteria > Burkholderiales > Rhodocyclaceae > Azonexus. The sequence goes on from CAMKYP010000004.1 coordinate 24,024, forward strand.
GCATCCGGGAAGGACTCGCGGACGTGCATGTAGGCCGGCCCCGAGGCGATGAAACCGACGCGGCGGTCGCTTCCGGCTTCGATGAAATTGAGCGGCGACTGCTCGGCCTCGGCGCGCAAGGCACCATCGCGCTTGAACATCAGCGGAATGCGCTTGCCGGCATTGCCTGGCACCATGACGTAACGCGAGGGATCCTTCTTGAAGCCGGCACCGACATGCGCCTGACGCTCGCCCACGGTGACCAGCGCCTTGACGTGGTTGATGCGGGTCGTCATGCGCAGGATGACCGGTACCTGGTATTTCTCGGACAGTGCGTAGGCAGCCAGCGTCATGTCGTAGGCCTCCTGCGAATCGGCCGGTTCGAACACCGGCACATGCGCAAAGCGCCCCCAGTAGCGGGAATCCTGTTCGTTCTGCGACGACGACAGGCCGACGTCGTCGGCAATGGCGATGACCAGGCCGCCATCCACGCCGGTCAGGGTCAGGGTCATCAGCGCATCGGAAGCGACGTTCATGCCGACATGCTTCATGCAGCAGAAGGCGCGCGAACCGGCGTAGGCGGCGCCAATGGCAACCTCCAGCGACACCTTCTCATTGACCGACCACTCGGCATAGACATCCGGATAGGTCGAGATGACCTCGAGCATTTCGGTCGACGGCGTACCGGGATAGGCGGCGGCGACCTTCACGCCAGCCTCCCACACGGCGCGGGCGACCGCTTCGTTGCCAGACATCAGGATCCGGCTGGCTGCCGGCGCGGGCATGACTGCCGCCATATCGACTCCTCGGAAATCAATTCGAAAACCCATGATTATAGGAAGGCTTATCCACACCAATTTGATACAACGCAAGCCAAACTGCCTTTTCATTCGGTGTCATGACAAGAACGCCATTGATGGACATCAATGTCCGGTGCCGACATGAGCGGAACAATGGCGACATCGCCTCGACCGCACCGCCATGAACACCACCACGCTTGAACTCACCCCGTCAGAAGCCGCCGGCCGGCGCATCCCCGGCAACAAGGGCATCTGGGTCGGCATCACCTGCGAATTCGTCGAATTTGCCGTGCTGTTCGCGGTATATTTCATCGCCCGCGCCCATTTTCCCGAAGCCTTCCACGAGGGCGCCCAACGCCTGAACATCCTGGCCGGCACCGGTATCACGCTGCTGATGATCACCAGCAGCTATTGCATCGCCTGCTCGGTCAACGCCATACGCCAAGACAAGCACCGCAGCGCCGTGATCTGGCTGATCGCAGGGCTGGTGATCGCCCTCGGCTACCCCGTCGTGAAAATCCTGGAAATCAACTGGAACCTGGCCCATGGCATCAATGGCGAATCGGGCATCTTCTTCACCGTCTATTACTACCTGACCTTCAACCACCTGGTCCATGCCACCTGGGGCATCCTCGGCATCCTGTGGGTGCTCGCCCGCCTGCTCTTCCACGGCTACACGGCCGACGACTACGTCGGGCTGGAGGCCCTGGCCAGCTACTGGCACGCCACCGACATCATCTGGCTGGTCATCTTTCCCTTCTTCTACGTTCTCGCCTGAACATGCCCGCCAAAGATCACTTCGCCCTGCTCACCGGCGCCTGGCTGGCGCTGATCGCCCTGACCCTGGCCAGTCTCGGTCTCGGCGAATGGTTCCGCGAGCTATCCTGGCTGCCGCTGGTCGTTGCCGCCATCATGTGGATCAAGGGAGCTGTCGTCGCCCGTTGCTTCATCGAATCGCACGTCGCCCACCCCTTCATTGCCCGCGTGCTGCAGGTCTTCATCGCCATCGCCCCGATCGCCCTGGTCATCACTGCCTTTTTCGGCAATACCGTGGCCCGCTGGGCCACCCTCTAACCCCGCTCGGTCGTACCTGAAACAGACGGAACGCTCCTCGCGAGCCTTCCGTCCTACGTATTTTCCCTAACCCAAAACGGCTAAAAA
>CAMKYP010000005.1 GCA_946477505.1 uncultured Dechloromonas sp.
TATGCGAGTAATCGTCCAAAGGGTGAAGGTGGCCTCGGTTACGGTTGATGCACAAGTCGTGGCCGAAATCGGTGCCGGGCTGCTCGTTCTGGCCGGTTTTGAGGCCGACGATATGGAGAGCGATCTCGACTGGATGGCCGGCAAGCTGGTGCGCCTGCGCCTGTTTTCCGATGAGGCGGGGGTAATGAACCGCAGCGTGCAGGAGGTCGGTGGCGAGATTCTGGCGGTTTCGCAATTCACACTCTATGCCTCGGTGAAGAAGGGAAACCGGCCTTCGTGGAGCCGGGCGGCGCGGGGCGAGGTGTCGGGGCCGCTGTTCGAGCGCTTTGTCGCCAAGCTTTCCGCCGAACTGGGCAAGCCGGTGCCGACCGGTGTTTTTGGTGCCGATATGCAGGTGGCGCTGGTCAATGACGGGCCGGTGACCCTTACGGTGGATTCACGTAGCCCTGATTAGTTACCGATCGGTATAAGTCATTTGATATTGTCCGCATTTATTCACGGATGAGGCATTAATAGACTGGGCTCTCCTCAACACTAAACTCAACACTAAAGGAGTACAGCCATGAATTCCCAGTCTCGTAAAACGGTCATCGTGACCGGTGCTTCCAGCGGTATCGGTTTTGCCATCGCCCGGCGTTTTCTGGAACGCGGCGACAACGTGGTGGCCAATGCCCGCACCTTGCCGCGCCTGCAGGCGGCTTTCGGAACATGGAGCCAGTCGACGGCGCTGCGCCTGGTGGCCGGCGACATCGGCGACCCGGCAACCGCGACGCGTTTGTTCCGCACGGCGGTCGACAGCTTCGGGCGCGTCGATACGCTGATCAACAATGCCGGGATATTCGTCGTGAAACCGTTTGCCGACTATGGGGCCGAGGATATTGCCGCCTTGCTTGACACCAATCTCAAGGGGTTTCTCTATCCGGCCCAGGAGGCTGCCCGGGTCATGTCGGCGCAGAAATCCGGCCAGATCATCAGCATTACGGCGAGTATCGCCGAGCAGCCTTATACGGCGGTTCCGGCGACCTTGCCGATCCTGATCAAGGGCGGCATCAACCACGCGACGCGGGCGCTGGCCATCGAACTGGCTGCGGCGAACGTGCGCGTCAATGCGGTGGCGCCGGGGATCATCGATACGCCGCTGCACCCGCCCGAGAATCACGGCTTCCTTGCCGGCATGCAGCCGCTGGGGCGTATCGGCCGTCCCGACGATATCGTCGATGCGGTGGTGTATCTGGCCGACTCGGATTTCACCACCGGGGCCATTCTGCCGGTCGATGGCGGCATGAGCGCCGGGCGCTGGTAGGGCAGCCATGAAGCTGATCTATATCGGCGACCCGATGTGTTCCTGGTGCTACGGCTTTGGCAAGTCGCTGGCCGCCGCCCTGGCGGCGCTGCCAGGCCTGGAGCTGGAAATCGTCGTGGGCGGGGTGCGCAATCGGTCGACGGAGCTGCTCGACGAAGCCGGCAAGCAGTTCCGCCTCGCGCACTGGGAGCGGGTCAAGGCGCTCAGCGGCTTGACGTTCAACCGAACGGCCTTTCTGGCGCGCGAGGGCTTCGTCTACGACACCGAGCCGGTGTGTCGGGCGGTGGTTGCGGCGCGTCGTTTGGCCGGTGCGGAGCCGTTGTTGTCGGTTTTTCGTGCCTTGCAACATGCCTTCTACGTCGATGGCCGGGATACGACGGATGTCCTGACCTTGTCGGAAGTGGCCGCGACGGCGTTGCAGGCCATGCAGTATCCGGCGGCAACGGAGGCGATGCTGGCGCTGATGCGTGACCCGGCCATCATCGACGAAACCCAGGCGGAAATCCGCCGGGCGCGTGCCCTGGGTGCGCGCAGTTTCCCGACCTTGCTGGTGGATCGGGGAGGTGCGCTGGAAACGGTGAGCGGTTTTCTCGATGCCGAGGCGCTGATTGCGCGCTTGCGCGAGCTGGGGGCGGGAAGCCCCCATTAGTTTCTCAGGTGCGTGGATTACGGCGGGTCAGGCGCTCGATCAGGAAATCGACGAGCACCCTGACCCGTTGCGGCATGTGCCGGTTGGCCGGGTAGACCAGCGAAAACGGCCGCCATGCGCCGGCGTGCTCGGGCAGCAGCTCGACCAGCCGGCCGCTGCGCAGGTCTTCCTCGACCATGAAGCGGTAGGTCTGGGCGATTCCCGCGCCGTGGCGGGCCAGCGTCACCGGGGCGATGATGTCTTCGGTGCAGCGCAGCGGACCGGCGAAGAGCCGCTCCCGCGTTTCGCCCTCATGCCTGAACACCCAGGGCACCAGTTGGCCGCTCATGGGCAGCACGAATTCGATCAGCTCGTGGTTTTCGAGATCGTCGGGTACTCGCGGCGTGCCGCGTTGCGCCAGGTATTCCGGGGCGGCCACGATGACCAGCGCCGCTTCCTCGATGGGCCTGACCACCAGCCCGGAATCGGGTTGGGGCCGTGCCCGGATAGACAGGTCGAAGCCGTCGGCGATGAAGTCGATGCTGCGATTGCTCAGCTGCACGTCAAGCGTCACGCCGGGATAGAGGCGGCGGAATTCGCCGAGCAGGGGCAGGATGCGATAGTGGCCGTAGGAGGTCGGCAAGCTGATGCGGACCGTGCCGCTGGCTGCCGTCTGGGTGCCGTTTAGCATGCGCTCGGCCTCGGCCAGTTGCGTCAGCGCCTGTCGGCATTGGACATAGAAGGCGCGCCCTTGCTCGGTGAGCTTTACCTGGCGCGTGGTGCGGGCAAAAAGCTGGACGCCCAGCCGCTCTTCAAGGCGGGCGATGGTACGGCTGGCGGCTGGCGGGGTCAGCCCGGCCGCCGCTGCGGCACCGGAAAAACTTTCGTGCTCGGCGGTGAGGCAGAACAGTTCGAGGCTGCCGAGGTTCAGTCCTTCAAGCGTACGGCTCATTGCATCACATTGTGTAAATAGAAATGTGAATATTGATCTATTTATGCGCTGTGGGCAATAAAACAAAATGCTTGCAACTGCCCGATGGCAGTCGTCACTTTCAACCACAGGAGCCCAGCATGCCCTACGTTCATATCCAGATTACCCGCGAAGGCGTCACGCCCGAGCAGAAAGCCGAACTGATCCGCGGCACCACGCAATTACTGGTCGATACGCTGAACAAGAACCCGGCGACGACCTTTGTCGTGATCGAGGAGGTCGATACCGACAACTGGGGCATTGCCGGCGAAACCGTGACCCGGCGGCGCGCGCAGGAGGCCGGGCAATGAGCAGCGAGGACTTCAACGCCATCGCCGGGCTGCTCGATACCTACTACGACGGGCTCTACCACTGCGATATCGAGCGCCTACGCCAGGTTCTCCATCCCGCCGCGTTGTATGCCTGCGCCAGCGACGGCAAGCTGCTCACCTACGATATGGCCACGTACTTCTCGGTCGTTGCCCAGCGCCGGTCGGCGGCCAGCCAGGGTCTGGCGAAATCCAGCCGCATCGTCCGCATCGAGTTTGCCGGGCCGGTGACGGCCTGGGTGCATTTCGAGTGCACCATTCCGCCCCGGCGATTCGATGACCGTCTCACACTCGTCAAACTCGATGGACGCTGGCAGATCATTTCCAAGGTCTTCCACTATGAAGATCTGGGTGCCGGGCCGGTGTCAGGCGGCTAGGGCCAGGGTCGGCATCCCACCGGGTGGGCGGCGTTAGCCTGACGGGATGCCGGCAAGCGCTTAGAGACCGCTTTCGGTACTGGCGATGATGGCCGGATAACCCTGCGGGTTGTCCTTGTGGTCGTAGATTTCCTTGATGTGGAATTCCAGATCGGTCAGGGCGCCGTTTTCGTCGGCGTAGATTTCCTTGATGCGCAGGATTTCAGGCAATGCCGACTTGAAGGCGGCGATCAGGGTGGGGTCGAAATGGCGGCCGGTTTGTTCGTCGAAGTACTGCAAGGCGGCTTCGAGGCTGACTGCGGCCTTGTAGGGGCGAACCGACACCAGGGCATCGAAGACGTCGGCGATGGCGACGATACGTCCTTCGAGGGGGATGGCTTCGCCGGCCAATTGCTGCGGGTAGCCGCTGCCATCCCATTTTTCATGGTGCGTGAGGGCGATGATGCGGGCGGTTTCGAGCAGTTCGTTGTCGTGCTTGCCGATGATCTCGGCACCCATGATGGGGTGTTGGTGCATGATTTGCCATTCGGCGGCATCGAGTTTGCCGGGCTTGAGCAGGATGGCGTCGGGAATGCCGATCTTGCCGATATCGTGCATCGGCGCCGTGTTGAAGATGATGTTGGCCGATTCTTCCCCCAGCCCGTGCGCCAAGGCGATGAGGCGGGCGTAGTGGCTCATGCGCAGCACGTGATTGCCGGTCTCGTTGTCCTTGAATTCGGCGGCGCGGCCGAGGCGCCTGATGATCTGCTGGCGGGTGGTGAGCAGTTCGAGGGTGCGCTGGCGGACCATCCGTTCCAGTTCCCGCGACTGGTCATAGAGAGCCAGGTGGGTGCGTACCCGTGCCTTGACGATGGGCGGGCTGATCGGCTTGGTGATGTAGTCGACGGCGCCGGTGTCCAGGCCGCGCTGCTCATCCTCGGTGCTGCTCATGGCGGTGACGAAGATGATCGGAATGCGCCGCCGGTCGGGGTTCGCCTTGAGGCGGCGGCAGATTTCCAGGCCGCTGATCCCGGGCATCATGATGTCGAGCAAAATCAGGTCCGGCGGTTCGTCGGAATAGACGATCTTCAGCGCCTTTTCGCCAGAGGTGGCGACTCGGACGCGATAGTCGTCGCGCAGCACTTCGCTGAGCAGTTCGATGTTGTCCGGGCTGTCGTCGACAACCAGCACGCATTGTTTGGGCAGAAGGGGGGACATGGCTGGCGGCTCTCTTTTCGCAGGTCAGGTGTTGTTCCGGTGGCTGGTCATCTGATGCAGGGTTTCCTTTGCCTCCTCAAAGGCGTACTGATTGATCTGACGGGCCAGTTGGTCGACCAGCACCGGGTCGAACAACTGCTTGAGCCGGATGGCGATGTCGTTGAAGGACTGTACGGCGGCAGCGTCGTCGTTGTCGAGCAGGCGATGCAGATTGGATAGCGCGTCGGCCGCCAGTTCGTCGACCGGTGATGGCGCTGCAGATGATGTCTGGCTGTGGATTTCGCGGGCCTGGACGATGACGGCGGCGAGGTGTTCAGCCAGGGTCTTCAGACGGGCATCGATGTCCGGATGGTCGACGGCAAGGCCGCGCTTGAGCTGTCCTTCCAGTTCGCCAGCCTGTCCGGCCAGTGCATGCGCGCCGATATTGCCGGCGAGGCCGCGCAAGGTGTGGGCGCGGAGTAGCATCGCGTCGGTATTGCCGCTGGCCTGGTCGGCCAGCAGTTGGTTGGCCGCATCGGCCTGGTTGTCGCAAAAACGGCCAAGCAGGCGGTTGTACAGGGCCCGGTTGCCGCCGAGCCGGGACAAGGCGGCTGCCATCTCGATGCAGTTGTCGCCAGCGGGCGATGCGATCCGGGAGTTTTCGTTTTCGAGAGGGATTTTGCGCGAGGTGGATGCCTGTTGGCCCAGCCAGCGAGCCAGGGTGTCGTGAAGAACGGTGATGTCGATGGGTTTCGGTATGTGATCGTTCATGCCGATGGCCAGGCAGCGTTCCCGGTCGCTGGCCAGGGCATTGGCGGTCATGGCGATGATGGGCAGCTGCCCGGTGCCGGGCAGCCGGCGTATGGCTTCGGTGGCGGTGTAGCCATCCATGACCGGCATGTGGCAATCCATCAGGATCAGGTCGTAGGGAGTGAGTTCTGCCTTCTGAAGGGCAATCTGGCCGTTTTCAGCCGTTTCCACACGGAGGCCGATGCTGCTCAGCATTTCCTCGGCCAGTTCGCGATTGACTTCGTTGTCTTCGACGAGCAGCACGCGTTGGCCTGAGAAACGGCTGGGCGCGTGCGGCCTGCTGGCGGGCATGTCCCGGTTGCCGGTGTCGCGATGGAGGGCCTGCATGATGGCGTCGAACAGCGTCGATGGGGTTGCCGGCTTGCCCAGGATGGCGCCGACTTGCCGTTCGCCCAGCGCTGCCTGCAGTTCCTCCCGGTCGTTGGCGGTCGCCATGACAATCGCCGGCGACTGATCGGCCTGTTTCTGGGTGATCTGGACAAGCAATTGCACGCCATCCACGCCGGGCATCTTCCAGTCGACGATGAGCAGGCCGTAGGCGCGATTCTCCTTCTGTGCGCTGGTGAGTGCGGCGAGCGCGGGCTCGGCACCGGATACGGCATCGCCTTCGATATCCAGCATGTGCAGCATGTGCAGAAAAACGTCGCAGGCGCCCGGGCTGTCGTCGACGACCAGTGCCCGCAAGCCGTTTGGCAATCCTATGCGCCGAGGGGCTTCGGTCTCGCCGGCCGGGGTGCCGAACGGGAGACGGAAGGTGAAGCAACTGCCGACCCCGAGCTGGCTGCGTACGCCGATAGTGCCACCCTGCAGATCGACGATCCGCTTGCAGATGGACAGCCCCAGCCCGGTGCCGCCGTATTTGCGCGTGGTCGACGCGTCGGCCTGAGTGAAGGCGGCAAACAGTCCTTCCTGCTGTTCGATGGTCATGCCGATGCCGCTATCCATGATCTCGAAGGCGAGTTCGAGCGCGTGTTCGCGGCGCGAGGCCACGGAGACGGCGACCTTGATTTCCCCGACCTCGGTGAACTTGATGGCGTTGCCGACCAGATTGAGCAAGACCTGTCCGAGACGCAGCGGGTCGCCGATCAGGTGATCGGGAACTTCGGGAGCGATGTCGTAGATCAGTTCCAGCCCGCGGTCGCGGGCCTTCATGCCGCACAGGTCGCCGAGATGGCGCAGGGTGGCGTCGAGACTGAAGGGAACGCATTCGAAGTGCATCATCCCGGCCTCGATCTTGGAGAGATCGAGAATGTCGTTGATGATGCCGAGCAGCCCCTTGGCGGCATTGTCGACCTTGTTCAGGTAGTTGCGCTGGCGTGCGTCCAGTTCGGTTTGGAGGGCCAGGTGCGTCATGCCAATGATGGCGTTCATCGGGGTACGGATTTCGTGACTCATGTTGGCCAGGAAATCGGTCTTGGCAGAGGCGGCTGCCTCTGCCGCCTCGCGCGCCCGGCCAGATTCCCGCTCGGCTTCCTTCAGCGCCGAAATATCGACAATGACGCCGACCAGCCCGTCCGGCTGGCCATCCTGGGCACTGAAGCCGCTGACCGAGTAGAGGGCGTCGCGCAAACGGCCTTCGGCGTCGACCAATTGCACTTCGCGGCTTACCCGGGCGCATTCGGCAATGACGCGCTCGTCTTCGGCCTGGTAGGCCAGGCGTGCCTCTTCCGGGATGTAGGTCAGATCGAGGACGCGTTTGCCGATCAAATCGCTGCGCCGGATGCCGAAAAACGCTTCGTAGGCCTTGTTGCAGCCCAGGAAGCGGGTGCTGGTCCCCTTGTAGAAGATCGGGTTGGGAATGGTATCGAGCATCGCCTGAAGCAATGCGAACTGGCGGATCAGTTCAGCCTCGATTTCGCGGCGATCCGTGACGTCGAGAACGGTGACCAGGATCGAGTCGAGTTCGCCGTCGGCTTGACGAATGGCGGTCATCTGCACGTCGCCCCAGCGCGATTCGCCTCTCTGGGTGACGAACTCGAATTCGTTGCGCAGGCTTTGCCGCTCCTGGTTCAGCAGATCGTCCATCCGGTGCTGAATATCGACCGGTAGTTCGATATTGTCGGGGCGGGCGAGCAAGGTGTCCATCGGTTGATCAATGAAGCGGGCAAAAGCCCGGTTGATCAGTGTCGGCTTGCGCTCGCGGTCGAGGCTGACGATGCCGACCGCCGCATTGTCGAAAATGGCACGGAAGAACGCTTCCCGTTTCTCAAGGATTTCCTGGTTCTGCCGCAGCGCCTGGGTGCGGGCGGAAACTTTCTGCTCCAGCGCGCTGTTGGCGTCTTTCTGCTCCCGGCGGGCGCTCTGCAGGTGCTGGCGCATGGCATCCAGGGCTGCGGCGAGCTGGATGACTTCCCGCCAGCGGGCGTCGGTCGTGACCGGGGCATCCAGGTTCATGTCGCCGATCCGCATGCTGTCGTTGGCCAGTGCGATCAACGGTTCGCCGAAGCGGTTGGCGATCCGGATGGCGACAATCATCCCCAGCGCCAGTGCCGACAGGGTGATCAGGCCGAGCAGCAGCAAATCCTGTCTGGTGATCGGGATGAAATCGCTTTCCGGCGCGCTGGCACCGAGCCATATCCCGGTATCCTTGATCGGTCTGAAAAGGCTGATCCAGCGGCCATCTGCATGCACGACGCGATGGACGCCCTGGGCGGGATCGGGATCGGCCTGCCACGCCTGGAAGGCGCTGGCCAGCTCAGGAAAGCCGAGTTCCTCCGGTGTCTTGAGCAGCGCATCCTGTATCGACTGCCGATCCGTGAAGCGCGGATCGTTGGGCAGGGCGATCATCCGGCCCTCCTTGAGGAAGAGCGCGGCCTTTCCCCGCGGGCTGATATCCATTTGAGTGGTGAATTCCGCGATGTCGATCAACCTGACATCGTGGGCGATCACGTAGGTCGAGCCGTCGGTTGCTCGCCAGCGCATGCTGGCCGTGACGCCGGGTTCGCGGGTCGTGAAAAAGATGTAGGGTTCGGTCCAGAACACTGTGTTGTCGTCGGGTAGTGCCAGCGCACCCTTGAACCAGGGGCGTTCGCGGGCGTCGTAGTGGCGCTCGCGCATCTCGACGCGCTCGATCTGCCGTTTGGCATCCCAAGTGATCCAGTAGGTCTGGGTTCCCCACGCCTCCGGATTGGAAATCCGGTTGATCCAGCGGCCTTCCTTGGTCATCAGCAACAGAATCTCGCGCCCGGATTCGTGCGCGAAAACAACCGACGTGATCTCGTCATGGTGGGCGATGATCGGAAAAAAGAACTCGTTGAAGCGCAGCAATCCGTCGAGATCGAGATCGCTGTTCCTGCCCCAGCCCTGGCTGCTGCGCAAGGTAACTTCAACCGTCTTGAGGAGTCGGGTATAACGGGCCTCGAGCTGTCCGGCGGCCAGCTCCATCTGCGATCTGGCCAGGCGGTCGACGGTCGGCATGCCGATCAGCTGGTAGAGGGCGGCCGCGAATGCGATCAGGGCAAGCAGTATGAGTAGCCCGATACGCATGATCAGGCTGTTCGCAAATCCCGGCATTTTGAAGGAAACGCTGCGCAGCACTCCTTCCCCCCCTCTGGTCGTATTCTCGATAGCGGCCCGTCGCCGGAGGCCTGAATGTCATTCTGTGGCGACTTTGTGTCGAGATATACGGTGGGCGTATTCCCATGTCAACAAATTATGCGATGGGCGTAGAGGACGTGCCGCCGTTACCCTGGCTTTCCGCGCAGGAAAGAGGGGTTTTCCCGGCTTCCGGGAAGCCACGCCTTAGCGAACGACAATTGTGTCGGATGGTTTCCCGACGAATTCCAGTCGCTGGCTCAGGGCCTCGGTGATGAAGATGCGGCCATCGTGGTCGATACGCAGCACGAGGCCGACGTCCATTTGGCGAGCCATCTCGCGCCAGCCCGCTGCGCCGGCGATGAACAACGGTTTGGAGGACGCATCCGACAGGGTGCCGGACTTGGGGCCGGCAGGAATCAGTACCGTCACCGCCTGCGTATGGGCGGCGGGGTGGCCGCTGCGCGGGTCGAGCAAGTGCGGATAGCGCTGGCCATCCACTTCGAAGAAGCGCTGGTAGTCGCCGGAGGTGCCGATGGCTTCGCCATCGTCGAGGGTTACCGTGGCGAGCGGGCCGGGCTGGCGTGGATGCTGGATGCCGACGCGCCACTTCTTGCCTTCCTTGCTGCCCAGCGCCATGACGTTGCCGCCGATGTTGATCAGCGCGTTGCGGATACCCATGTCGCGCAGGATGGCGGCTGCACGGTCGAGGGCGACGCCCTTCAGGTAGCCGCCGAAGTCGAGGGCGACGTGGCGATTGCGGCTGGTGACTGTATTCCCGTCGAGGGCGATGTCGGCAATCGACGGCCGGCTGCCCAGCCAGGTCTTGATATCGGTCTCGGGCGGCAGTTCCGCCTTGAACTCGTCGGCCTGGAACCCCCATAGCTTGATGAGGCGGCCGATGCCGGGGTCGAACAGGTGCTCGCCCTGCTTTGACAGCGCCTGGGCCTCACGAATGAAGCCGGCCAGTTCGGGCGTCACCGTCTGCGGCTTGCCGGCGGCGATGGCCTCGTTGAGGGCGCTCAGTTCCGAGGGTTGCCAGGCGTGGTAGGCGCGATGCAGGCGGTCGAATTCGCGCAGCACGGCGGCAATGGCCTGGCGGCCTTGTTCCGGATCGTCACCGACGACGATGATCTCGACGCGGGTGCCGAAGACATAGGCCTGTTGCTCTTGCAGCGGGGTGCGGTTGCAGGCGGTCAGGAGTACTGCGAACAGGACGAACAGGAAGCGCTTTACGACAATCCGCATGCGTGTTCGAGGGCGGTGATGAAGGCGCCGGCTGCGTCGAATCCCGATTGCTGGCGGATCTCGACCATGCAGGTCGGGCTGGTGACGTTGATCTCGGTGAGATGGTTGCCGATGACGTCGAGGCCAACCAGCATCAGGCCCCGCTTGAACAGGATGGGACCGAGCGCTTCGGCGATCTGCCGGTCACGGCCGGACAACTCCTGGGCGATGCCGGTACCGCCGACGGCCAGGTTGCCGCGCGTTTCGCCGGCCTTGGGGATGCGCGCCAGGCACCACGGCACCGGTTTGCCGGCAATGAGCAGGATGCGCTTGTCGCCTTGGGTGATCTCCGGCAGATAGCGTTGCGCCATGATCGTGCGGGCGCCCTGGTGGGTCAGCGTTTCCAGAATGACGTTGCGGTTGGGGTCGTTGCGGTGTACGCGGAAAATCTGGCTGCCGCCCATGCCGTCGAGCGGCTTGAGGATGACGTCGCGTTCCGCGTCGATGAAATGCTGGAGCTGCGCCATCTCCCGGCTGACCAGGGTGGGCGGCGCGAAGTCCGGAAACTCCATGATCGCCAGCTTTTCGGAGTGGTCGCGCAGGGCGCGCGGCCGGTTGAAGACGCGTACGCCGTCGGCTTCGGCCCGTTCGAGCAGCCAGGTGGCGGTCAGGAATTCGAAATCGAAGGGCGGATCCTTGCGCATGACGACCGCGTCGAAGGCAGTGAGCGGCAGCCATTCGCGGCCGGTTTCACGGTACCAGTCGTGGTCGTCGGGGCGCAGATGCAGGTGCAGGGCCTCGCCCGACACGCCGCCGGCATGGGTCGGGTCGGCCTTGCGCCAGCCCAGCGTCCGGGCCTCTATGGCGTAGACCTCGTGGCCGTGCTTTTCGGCGGCGCGCATCATGGCCACCGACGAATCCTTCCACGCTTTCAGCTCGGGCAATGGGTCGACGATGAACGCCAGTTTCAGCGACTGGCTGCTGCCGCCGAGCAGGTGCTTCTCGAAATGCAGCTGCTGCGCCATCAGTCCTCGTCGGTCTCGGGCGCCGTGCGCTCAAGCTCGATGGCGGCAGCCAGGCAAGCCAGACGGCCGACGACGCCGTAGGCGTAGAAGCGGTTGGGCGGCGAATCGGGATTGCCGCAGCGGTAGTCAGGCAGGTTACAGCCGGTCTCGAAGGCCAGCGGCTCGAAGTGCATGCCTGGCGCGTTGAGGTTCTCGTCCTTGCCGCGGCCGGTATGGACGCGATAAAAACCGCCGACGACATAGCGGTCGATCATGTAGATGACCGGCTCGGCGACGCCTTCGCCGACCGTCTCGAAGGAATGCACGCCTTCCTGGATGATGACCTCGGAGACTTCCAGCCCTTCCTTGACCACGCTCATCTTGTTGCGCTGCTTGCGGTTCAGCGCGATGACTTCGTCGGCGTCGCGCACGGTCATCACGCCCATGCCGTAGGTGCCGGCGTCGGCCTTGACGACCACGTAGGGTGTTTCGTCGATGTCGTATTCGCGGTATTTTTCCTTGACGATGTCGAGCACCGCGGCAACGTTGGCGGCCAGGCATTCCTCGCCCTGCCGTTCGTGGAAATTGACGCTGCGGCAGACCGAGAAGGCCGGGTTGATACGCCACGGGTCGATGCCGATGGCCTTGGCGAAGTCGTTGGCGACCTGGTCGTAGGCGGCGAAGTGGTTGGACTTGCGGCGCACGGCCCAGCCGGCGTGCACCGGCGGCAGCACGACCTGCTCGTTGAGACCTTGCAGGATGGGCGGGATGCCGGCCGACAGGTCATTGTTGAGCAGGATGGCGCAGGGGTCGAAGCCGTCCAGCCCGAGGCGGTAGGGGGTCCGCACCAGCGGTTCGAGCAGCAGGCTGTGGCCGTTGGGCAGGTCGATGGTCGTCGGTTTGTCGATATCCGGCAGCAGGGTGCCGATGCGCACGTTCAGCCCCGTCTGCTTGAGGATGGCCGCGATCTGCGCGACGTTCTGCAGGTAGAACTGGTTGCGCGTGTGGTTTTCCGGAATCAGCAGCAGGCTGCGCGCATCCGGGCAGAATTTCTCGATGGCGCTCATCGCCGCCTGCACGCACAGCGGCAGGAAGGCCGGATTGAGATTGTTGAAGCCGCCCGGGAACAGGTTGGTATCGACCGGCGCCAGTTTGAAGCCGGAGTTGCGCAGATCAACCGAGGAATAAAACGGCGGCGTGTGTTCCAGCCACTGGCCGCGCAGCCAGTGCTCGATTTGCGGACTGGCGGCCAGGAAGCGGCGTTCCAGTTCGAGGAGCGGCCCGGTGAGGGCGGTGGTGAGGTGGGGAACCATGTGCTGTCTCTTTCCCGGGAAATTTTTATTGTGGCCGCAAATCTTACACCGCAGTGCACAAATAGGGGGCGTCCGTGCGCGGTCAACCTGTTGAAAACAGGTAAAATTCGCCCCTTCGTTTTACCGTTATTTTGAGATCGGAACCGCTGTGCTCGTCGCCGCCAACATCACCATGCAATTCGGGGTCAAACCCCTGTTCGAGAACGTCAACGTCAAGTTCGGCGAGGGCTATCGCTACGGCCTGATCGGCGCCAACGGGGCCGGCAAGTCCACGTTCATGAAGATCCTGTGCGGCGCCCTCGAGCCATCGGCCGGCAACGTCTCGAAGGATGTCCATGAGCGCATGGCCTACCTGCGCCAGGACCAGTTCGCCTACGAAGACATGCGTGTCCTCGACGTCGTGATGATGGGCCACGAGGAACTGTGGACCGCCATTCAGGAACGCGACGCCATCTACGCCAACCCGGAAGCCACCGAAGACGACTACATGCGCGCCGCCGAACTCGAAGGCAAGGTCGGCGAATACGACGGCTACACCGCCGAATCGCGCGCCGGTGAGTTGCTGCTCGGCGTCGGCATTCCGACCGAACAGCACAACGGCCCGATGAGCGAAGTGGCGCCCGGCTGGAAGCTGCGCGTGCTGCTCTGCCAGGCGCTGTTCGCCAACCCGGACATCCTGCTGCTCGACGAACCGACCAACAACCTCGACATCAACACCATCCGCTGGCTGGAAGACGTGTTGAACGGCCGTGACTCGACGATGATCATCATCTCGCACGACCGTCACTTCCTGAACCAGGTCTGTACCCACATGGCCGACCTGGACTACGGCAAGATCACCACCTACGCCGGCAACTACGACGACTTCATGGAAGCCGCGCAGCAGGCCCGCGAACGCCAGTCGCAGGCCAACGCCAAGGCCAAGGAACGCATCGCCGAACTGCAGACCTTCGTGCGCCGCTTCTCGGCCAATGCCTCCAAGGCCAAGCAGGCGACCAGCCGTCTCAAGCTGATCGACAAGCTGAAGCCGGAAGACGTCAAGCCGTCGTCGCGCCAATATCCGTGGATTCGCTTCGAGTACGACGAGAAGCTCAAGCTGCACCGCCAGGCAGTGGAGATCGAGAACCTCTCCTTCGCCTACGAAGGCAGCGACCGGAAGATTTTCAACAATCTGACCCTGACCATCAACGGCGGCGAAAAGATTGCCGTGATCGGTGAAAACGGCGTCGGCAAGACCACCCTCCTGAAACTGCTGATGGGCGAATTGCAGCCGCAGTACGGTACGCTCAAGTGGGCGGAAAAGGCGCGTACCGGTTACTACGCGCAGGATCACAGCGCCGAATTCGCCGGCGAGCAAAGCCTGACCGACTGGATCGCCGGCTATGCCCGCGCCACCATCGAGGACGGTGGCGACCTGGAAACCCTGATTCGCGGCACGCTGGGCCGTCTGCTCTTCTCCGGCGACGAGCAGAAGAAGCCGGTGAACGTCATTTCCGGGGGCGAACAGGGCCGCATGCTGTTCGGCAAGCTGATGCTGCAAAAGCCCAACGTGCTGGTGCTCGACGAACCGACCAACCACCTCGACATGGAATCGATCGAAGCCCTGAACTCCGGGCTGGAAAAATTCCCCGGCACCCTGGTTTTCGTGTCGCACGACCGCGAGTTCGTGTCATCGCTGGCCACGCGCGTCCTCGAAGTGAAGGGCGATGGCAGCATCGTCGATTATCTGGGCGGTTACGAGGACTACCTGGCTTCGCAGGGCGTCGAATAAGATCGGACTGCCCCCGCTGGGGTGTTGTTCCCGAAAGCCGAAGGCGGAAGCCTTCGGCTTTTTTCATGCGCCGTGCCGGCACGGCTACACGATTGGCAG
Organism: uncultured Dechloromonas sp.; assembly: GCA_946477505.1. Classification (GTDB taxonomy): domain Bacteria; phylum Pseudomonadota; class Gammaproteobacteria; order Burkholderiales; family Rhodocyclaceae; genus Azonexus. The sequence goes on from CAMKYP010000005.1 coordinate 14,542, forward strand.
CCCGCCTCCGCACGGTCGTTGGCGAATCTGGCCGCGTGCGCGGCGCTTCCTGGCCCAGATCGCAACCCCCGTCACGCTGAGCATGGCGACGACCATCCCGATGGCGCCAATGAAGAGTTTCATCGGCGTTCCCCCCAGCGCAGCCATGTGCAGGCTGGTGATCCAGGTACGGATCGTGTCTCCGGCAGCCGTGCCGACGGGCCGCCATATACCGGTCAATGCGCCTGATTCGGCCGAGAAGCTGACCCGGGTAAGCCGCCAGCGCGCCGAGAGATCGCGGTCGCTTTGCGCGAAGTAATGGTATTGACCGCTTCGCGGGTCATAGGAAATCTGGTGTTCGCGACGGATGGAAAATCCGCCGGCGCGCGCCTGTTCGGCCATCAGCCGTTGCCCGATTCCGCGCGCCTCCGCCCAGCCGATCGGTGGGACCGGCAGCGGCTTGGGCAACGGCGCGGCACGCCCATCGTGCTGGGTCGCGAACAGCGTGCGCATGACCGGGTCGTAGACCTCGGCAAGGTTGAACGACACGCCGCTCCAGGCCAGGACGAGCAGCATCGCCCATGGCCATAGGCCGCCGGCGCGATGCAGATGGAAATTCACCTTGTAAGCGTCACCGCGCCAACGAACCCGCCATGCCGGCCACCAGCGCGCCGGCCACGATTGGCCCGCCCTCAAGCTGGCCGGCACCGGCCAGGCGGATTCGGGCTGTTTCCCGCGCCGGCGCGGGGGAAAGGTGAGGCAGGCGCCGACAAAACAGTCGATCGTCCATACAAGCGCGACGATGCCGAGCAGGGTGCTGCCCACCGTACCCAGCGCCAGCGAATGATGCAGGCGGTAGATGAAGGGCATCAGGTTTTTCCGGCCTTGGGTAATGTCTCCCCATTTTCTCCGGCCCAACACGTCGCCGGTGTAGGGATTGACGAAAACCTGGTCGTTGGCCAAAACGGGTGCCGCACCCGTACCCGAATCCACTGCGGGCTGGAGGCGAAATACCATCGCTTTGCCCGGTTCGACCGTGAGCGGTACACGCCCCACGAACACCCCGGGATTGTCCGCCTGCACCTTCTCGCGCAGCAACAGCGGGTCGAGCGGCGTCGCATCGGGCGCTGGCGGCGACGCCTTGAAAAGCGACGGACTGATCAGCGCTTCCAGCTCGCTGTTCCAGGCCAGCAGGCTGCCGGTCAGACCGGCAAGCAGCAGGAAGCCGGCCAGTGCCAGGCCGACATAGCGATGGATCAGGACGAGGAGCGGGCGCAGGCCTGAACCCGAACGATCACGCTGGCGTCGGCCGTGCGCGGTGGGCCGGGGATTTCCTTCCCGGAGAATCGGCACGATCAGAATTCGACCTTGGCCGTGACTTTCAGGGTGCGCGGTGCGCCGACGCCGAGCAGGCCGTTGCCGGCGGTACTCCAGTAGTTCTTGTCGGTCACGTTGTCGACTACTGCCTGGAAAGTCGTGCGCTTGCCACCGATTACGGTCGTATGGCGCGCACCGAGGGACAGCGTGGCATAGCTGTCGACGAAGGCCTGATTCTCATTGTTCACCGGCCGCTTGCCGACATAGTAGATGCCGCCGCTGAGCGCCAATCCCGGAACGGTCGGCAGCCGGTATTCGGCGAACAGGCTGGCGGTGCGTTCCGGCGTATTGTCCGGTGTCTTGCCGAAGGTGGCGGTATTGGCCGCATTCAACTGCTTGGCTTCGAGAAAGAGGAGCGAGGCGATCAGCGACAGGTTCTTGGTGACTTCGCCGCTGGCGGCCAGTTCGACGCCCTGGTATTGAGCCAGACCGTTCAGTACGAAGCGGTTGCCCGAATCGACCGTGGTCGACGGGCGTTTGATGTCGAAATATGCAGCCTGGAACAAGATGCCCTGCGCCACCTCGGCCTTGATGCCGATTTCTGTTTGTCTCGAGAGCGCCGGTGGCAGCAATTCACCCGCGTTGGCCCGGTTGCCTGGGGCAAAGCCGGTTTCCTCGACCCCTTCCAGATAGCTGCCATACAGGGACATGCGGTGCGTCGGTTTGTACATCAGCGCCGCCGCTGGATTGAGTTCTTTTGCCTGGTAGCGCGTGCTGCTCGTCACGCTCTCGTAGCGGCTGCCGCGAACGCCGAGCATGACCTGCCACTGCTCGCCGAACGAAATGCGGTCGAACAGGTACCAGCCGGTGTCCTTGATCGTCGACCGGTTTGGGCCGCTTGCGATGCCTGGCGAGCGCTCGGCGATGGTTAGCGGGGTGTAAAGGTTTTGCGGCACATCCGCCAGGGACGAAGTGCCGGGATTCTGGCTGCGCTCGTTGGTGGCGAAGCCGAGGGCCAGTTCGTGGGTCATCCACTGCCCGGGCAGGCGGCCGGACAGTTCGGTGCGGTAGTTCTCGTTCTCCCACTCTTGGGCGCGATTGAAGAAAATGCGCAGGGTGCCTTGGCCGGTGGCGAGGTTGTAGTTCTGGAACTGGGAAAAATTGCGCTCACGCTCGATACGTGCCTTGCCCGCTTCGAACAGCACGGCCCAGTTGTCGTTCAGGGCATAATCGGCGCGGAACAGCAGGTTGCTCGCCTCGGCGTCGAATTTTTGCCACTCTCCGGCCAGATTGCGCCGCGCATCCGGGACGCCGGGCAGCGTTACTTTCCCGCCGACGGCGGCTGGCACGGCAATCGCGGCCTGTTCGGAGACGTTCTTGCGGTAGCGTTCGAAGTCGAGCTTGAACGAAAGCTTGTCGCTGGCGCGCCAATCGAAGGCAACGGCGGCCAAGGAGCGATCGCCGGAGAAATTGTCGATGCCGATATCCTCGCGCCCTTCGAGCAGGTTGACGCGCACGCCGAATTGCTGCTCGCCGCCGAAACGCCGCCCCAGGTCGGCATGAATGTTCGCACCTCCATGCTGGTTTGCCGATACGGTCAGGTTGGATACCGGCGCCTTGCCGGCACGCTTGGTCACCAGATTGACAATCCCGGATGGCGGTACGAAGCCGTAGTAGAGCGATGATGCGCCTTTCAGCACTTCGACGCGCTCTTTGTTCTCCAACGGAATATCAAGCAGGTTGACGACCGGCAGTGAGCCGTTGAGACGATAGTTGCTGCGGTTTTCAACAAAGATGCCGCGGATGGCGATGTTGTCGAAGGTCGAGCCGTTCAACTGGGCGCGCGTGACGCCGGCCGTATTACGCAAGGCGCCGAAGAGCGTGTTTGCCCCCTGCGCGTCGAGCACCTCGCGGGTAATCACGTTGCTGGTCTGCGGTACGTCGAGCGGCGAGGCGTCGCGGAATGTACCGACCTGGACCGTATTGGCCTTGAAACTGCCTTGATACTCGGAGGTAACGGTCACTGCGGGTAGTTCCTTGGCCGCATCGGCCTGCGCGTTGGCCTGGGGTGTGGACAATGCGACAGAAATGAAGCCTGTCAGGGCAGATAAGCGAAATCGCATGGGGATACCTTCTTGAAGAACAGTGAGAGAAAGGAGGAGAAAGCCAGCGGCACCGGAATCAAGCACCGAAGTACAGCCGCTCCGGGTGCGGGTGGCTGAGGAAATCGTGATGGGAGATGTGCCACCCATACGCGCCGGCCAGCAGGAAAGCCACGCAATCGCCGGCGCGCAGACGTTCGACGTGGGCGTTGCGGGCGAGGGTGTCTTTCGGCGTGCACAATTCGCCGCACAGGGTGACCGGGCTGTCGATGACGGCGGGGCGTGCGAACGGATACGGCCAGGCTTCGCGCGGCAGTACGATGAAGGGGTGGCTGTGCTGCCATGAGACCGGCAGGCGGAAATGGTGCGAACCGCCGCGCAGGATCGCGAAATGCTTGCCGTGATTGCGCTTGATATCGGTGACCTCGGCCAGGTAGTAGCCACAGTCGGCGCTCAGGAAGCGCCCGCATTCGAAGACGATACGGAAGTCGGGTCGGCGCGCCGCGATGAGCGCCGACAGTCCGCGGCAGAAGCCCTCCCAGTCGAACTGCGCCTGCGGCTCGGCGTAGTTCACCCCGATGCCGCCGCCGACATTGAGCCAGTCGAAGGTCAGCCGATGGTGGCGCTGCCAGGCTTGCGCCAGATCGAAGTAGTGCGCCAGCAGGGCGAGATGGGCCGGTGCATCCAGATTGTTGGAGATGGCGTGGATGTGCAGACCTTTGAGGCGAACGCCCGGCAGGGTTCCGGCCAATTCGATCAGTTCGGGAATCCGGGCCTCCTCGATACCGAACTGGGTGGCCTGTCCACCCATGCGCAAGGTGGCCTGCTGCGGCACGTGCGCCGGGTTGACGCGCAGCAGGATGTCGGCGACCCGATGGCGGCGGCGGGCGATCCAGTCGAGGCGCCGCAACTGGTGCTCGCTTTCGATGTGGAACAGCATGACCCGCTGTTCAAGCGCGCCTTCGAGTTCGGCATCGGTCTTGCCGGGGCCGCCGAAGGCAATCGGCGCGGCCTTGTCGACGGCGCGTACCTGCTCGATTTCGCCCAGCGATGCCGCTTCGAAACCGTCGGTATGCTGCCGCAGGGCGCGCAGGACCGGTGCGTCGCTGTTGGCCTTGATTGCGTAGAACAGGCTGCATTGCGCAGGCAGGCTGCGGCGCAGCCTCTCGGCACGCTGCCGCAGATGCACCAGATCGTACAGGTAGGCGCAAGCGGGGTCGGTGCGGCCCGCCAGGTAATGGTGCAGGGGCTGCAGGTTCATAGCGCGTCTTCCCTCTCTCGATGCTGTGCCAGATGAGCGGCCATGGCGCGACGCGCGATGCCGCGATCGTCGCCCAGGATGAACATGGAAATTCCCTCGTGCTGCCAGGCACGAAAGTCCTCGGCTGCACGCGGCATCGCGCAGAAGCGCTTGCCGTGCTGCCGCGCGGCCGCGCTCACGCGTCCCAAGGCGGCGCGCACGTCCGGATGGCGCGTTTGCCAGTGCAGGCCGAGCGACTGCGAGAGATCGGCCGCCCCTTCCAGCAGCACATCGATGCCGTCCGTCGCGGCGATGGCAGCGGCCTGCTCGACGCCTTCAAGGTCCTCGATCATCGCGACCACCAGCGTCTGCCGGCGCACCGCTTCGATGGCCGCCGCCAGGTCGTCGCGCCCGTAGCGGCTATGCCAGGTCGCGTTGAGGCCGCGCACGCCGTTCGGCGCGAAATGGCAGAGCCGTACCGCGTCGTGCGCTGCTTGTGCCGAGCGGACGCGCGGAAACACGATTCCCTCCGCGCCGGCATCGAGCGCCTGCTGCGCTTGATGCGGCGCGGCCACGCGAACCAGCGCGGCGATTCCGCTCGCCCGCGCGGCGAGCAGCATGGCAGCCAGTTGCCCGGCACCGATCAGGGGGTGTTCGAGATCGATGACGACGAAGTCGTAGCCGGCCGCCGCGATCAGCTCGACGGAAAGCGCGGCGGGGGTCGAGCAAAACAGCCCGTAGACCGGAGCATTGCCGTGCAGGCGGTCTTTCAGGGGCATGGCGGCTCCCCGGCCAGCGCCAGCGGATTGGGCGAGGGCCGCGTGCGCAGGCGGATTTCCGGCTGGAAGCGCCGGCTCGCCAACAGCTCGATGGCGACCTCGTCGGCAAAGCAATCGAACAGCGCATAACGCGCCGCCCACTGCGGGTGGCGCTCCTGATAGGTTTGCAGCACGTCGCGCACGATCCGCCAGAAATGCGTCTCCGCCATGCCGTAGAAGCGTGCGAACAGCCAGGCCAGTTCGGCCAGGTTGACGAAGAACAAGGCATCGAAGGTGAAATCACGCAACTCGTCGGCGTTGGCAGCCTCCAGGAAAGAGTTCGGATTGATCCGCGCGTGTTCGGCGGGCGGCGCGGTGAGCGCCGGGGCCGGGGCGGAGAGGAGTGTTCGGCAGAAGCGCACGCCGTCATGGAAGTCCTTGAGCGCGACGCGCGCCGGCAGGCCGTCTGCGTGCAGCAGGATCATGTTCTGGGCGTGCGACTCCAGAGCAACGCCGTGTCGCCACAGCAGGTGGAGCACCGGCAGCCAGGCCCGCTCGATCAGCCGGCGCAACCAATTTTCGGCCCCGTGGCGCTTGATCCAGTCATCGATGAAAGGGCGCCCATCGGCATCGACATGCATCGCGGCGCTCATGGGAACGGCTGTCTCGCCCGGTTGCAGGTGGTTGTGCACGCTGTCGCGCCAGATGCACGACAGCGCGCCGTACTGGCCCAGTGCCGGCGCCTGCGGCGTGAAGCTGACGCCGGCGACTTCGCGCAGCAGTACCGGGCGCGCCAGCGGCCCCGGCCAGTCGGTGTGTTCGGCCACCAACGTCTGCAGCCAGTCGCCGATGACCGGCGCGTTGAGTACGGTGTGCGGCGCCAGCACGCGCGAAGTCGAGGTGTTGACGAGGTTCATCGCCAGCTTGAGCGACAGGTGCCAGGGGGTGCTGAGGTTGCTCAGGGTACGGATCGATTGCTGCGGCAGATAGCATTCCGTCGAGGCGCCGATGACTGCCAGTTCGCTGCATGCCAAGGCCTGGTGATAGCCGGGAAGGACCGCCTTGTCCCATTGCCACGGATGGACCGGCAGGGGCAGATAATCCTCGGGGAGCAAGCCGCGCCGGGTCAGTTCGTCGCGAAATCGGTTCCAGTCGGCCTCTCCCAGCAGGGTGTGCGCTGCGCTGTCGTCGTGCAGCGTGGTACTGATCGCCCAGCGGCAGCGGTCGCGGCGCGCGGCCAGCAGCAACGGCGTGACGCCGGCCGTCATTTCCGGCGCATAGGCCGCGTTGTCGTCGAGGGTGAAGCCGAGGCGGGATTTGTAACTCGGATGAACCGGATGACCATCAGTCAGCCGCGCCTCCAGCGTATCGTAATCGGCCCCCCGCAAGATCTGGTTGCCGCGTGCATGCAGGGTTTGCGCATCCTTGATCTGGGTGGCCAGCAGTTCTGCCGCGAACTGGCCGAGCCGCCCTTCGTCGGCTTCCAGCCACGGCGCGATTTCCGCCAGGAAAAGCGCCGGATCGCCGGCTTCTATGCAGATGCCGCGGGCATCGCTGCGCAGCAGCGGCGAGATCAGGCGCACCCGGCCGAAGCTGAAGGTCCGCTGTGCCTGGCATTGATAGCTGACCGGCGTGCCATCGGCACTCCGGCCGGGAAGCGTCAGCAACGTACCCCGCCACTGGCCGTGCGCCAGGGCATTCTCGAAGAGCAGCGCTTCGAGCAGCTGGCGCAGTACGCGGCGGCTGGCCTGGCGGTAAGCCGGACTGTCGATCAGGTTCTGATAATCGCTGGGTTGCATGGACTCACCTTTGCCGCATGGGGTTGGGAATTTCGACCCACGCCGGTCGTTCGCCCTGTTGATGGAACGTGCTCAGAAGATTGGCTTTGGCCGGCAGGGTCGACCGCTTGAGCAACTGGCGTGCGAGCGGGTTGCCGCTCGCCTTTAACCGCGTGGCCGTGTCCTGCCATAACACGGCTTCGCTGCACAGACCGGTGCGGGCCAGGCAGGCAATGGCGTGACCGATGTGATTGACCAGGACGTAGTAGCGGAAGCGATGCCATGCCTGCACATCCTCGTACAGCACGGGACTGGCGGGTCTCAGGTGATTGAGAAACGGGAAGCGTTGGCGGCTGATGCTGGTGCCTTCCATGTCCCGCGCGTAGCCGCGCACCGGCCAGCCGTCGCGGAAAGCCACCATGGCGTTTTGCAAGTGCGCTTCGAGGCTGATTCCATAATCGGAAAAGAGTCGAAGCAAGGGCAGCAGCGTGACGTCGAGGTAGCGCGCCCACCACGTCCGGACCAGTCGCGCGTCGGGCAGGCGTTTGCCGGCAGCCTGGCGCAGCAGGGCCAGCAAGGGAATTTCCCCGTCGGCCGGCTCCTCCAGTACCGACGCGACTACCCGGACATGCTCGGCTTCGTCGCACGGCATGGCTTGCCGATAGACTACCGCGCAGGCAGCGCGCAGTGCTGCGTTCGTCACCTTCAGCGTCTGGCTGCCCAGTTCGGGCAGGATGCGGAACGATGCGTGGTCGCGTACGCCGGGGGGGAGCAGGGAGATCGCCAGGCTGGCATCGAGCGCCCGTTCCACCTGCTCGGGCGGGTTGTTGCGCACGAAGTTGGTGATCCGGATATTCAGCGACAGCTTGAGGAAGAGGTTCTGGCTCGGCAGCCAGACGGTGCGTACCGAGGAGGTGGGCCAGGCCACTTCACCGAGCGGGCCGAGCGCGATCAGCGAATGGTTTTTCGCCAGCGCGTCGATTTCGGGCAGCTCCAGCAGGTAGCGGGCCTGCCAGGGATGACAGGGCAGCAGCCGATAATCGCCGCCGGCCAGCAAGTCGGCGGCGGAGCGTGCCGCCACCGGGTCGACCGGCAGCTTGCCTTCCTGCACCGTGTGCAGGTCAAGCAGGTCGGCGGCAACGGCAAAGTAGTGCAGGCGGAACGAAGCGCCGAGTTCCGGGGCGTAGCGCTGCAGGTCTTGCTCGTCAAACCCGTCCACGGCCTTGGAAGTGACGTGGAAGATGTGACCGAAGCGCAGGCCCTGTTCGGCCGCCAGGAAAGGGGTGTGCGCCGTGTCGACGCGCTGCCGGTGATAGTAGCGTACCTGATCCAGGCTGTTGCGCATCGCGGCCTGCAGGCGGTCGCGGCGGGCGTGCGCGATGTCGCCGGGATCTTTGCTGTCCTCTGCGAGGCTGGCGGCGATCAGGTCGACGAGTGCCGTCGCATCGGCCAGGGGTTGCCAGTCGTCGTTTCGCCCGATCCACGCCGGCGGCGCCAGGCGGTGGTAGCCGATCGACGAAAAGTGAACGAGCGCACCGGCCAGCTGAAACCCGGTCCGGCCGAAGGACAGCAGATACGGCATCAGTCCGGTTGCCCGCCAGTCTCCAATCTGCGAGCGCAACCCGGGCGGGCCGGCCTCGTCGGGTGCGAGGCGCGGGTCGATGCAAGCGATTTCGCGGCAATAGGTATTGACGTACTGTTCCACCAGGCGGCGTTCCACGGGGGCGAGTTGCGGTAAACACGGCGACATTCGAATCCTTCAATGTTGCAAGCGGTTGGCCGGGACGACCTGCGGGTTCTGGCAGACCAGCACCCCGGCAATCAGGAACAGCGCGGCGACCGGCCACAGCAGGGCGGCAGGGGTGAGCAGCGGCATCGGCAGCATGATCAGGAGCGGGCCCAGCAGTTGGCCGACGACCATAAAGCTGCGGCTAAAACCCGCGATCTGTCCGTAGGCCGAGGCCGGCACGTGTCGGCTGCAGGCCAGCAGCGCCGACTGCGCCAAGGCCGCGTAGCACGCGCCCTGCACCACGCGCAGCAGGGCGACCAGCCAGATTTGGTCGGCGATGACCAGCAGCCCGACGGACAGTGCGCAGCCGCCGGCGGCGAGCGCGAAATGGCGTCGCGGGCTGCCGTGGTCGTTCAGATGTCCCCACAGCGGACTGGCCGCCAGGGCGGCCGACCAGCCCAGTGCATGCAGCAGCCCGGTTTTGCTGGCGATGGCGTCGGCTGCGGGGAAACGTGCCGCCAGGAAAAGCGCGAACACATTGACCAGCGCGAAGGCGGCGGCCTGGGTCAGGCAGGCGGCGAGCATCCAACGGCGCAGATCGGCATCGGCGAGTACGCTGCGCAAGCCGGCGAGCGCGTGGACATCCGGGCCCGGATCGGCTTTTTCGGGTTCGCTCGTGTGGTGCCACAGGATCACGCCGACACCGCCGGTGAACACGGCGGCCCCGATCAGCAGCGGCTTGAGCGACCAATAATCCATGAGCAGGCCGCCCAATGCCGGGCCGGCCAGTGCGCCGCAGGCGATCGCGCTTTCCTGCAAGCCCAGCGAGCGTCCGCGGGATGCCGTATTGCCGGCGTGCCCGATAAAGATGGTGAGCACCACGCCGATCATGCTCATTCCTTGCAGCAAGCGGCCCAGCAGGAAGCCGTAGACGCCCGGACTCAGCGCCATCAACAGCATGCTGGCGACGAATGCGGCCAGCGACAGGAGCAGCATGCGGCGGTAGCCGAAGCGGTCGCACCATGGGCCGACGCGCGGGGCAAAACACAGTGTGCCCAGAGCCGGCGCCGCCAGCGCCAGGCTGCTCCAGCGCTCCGCGCCGACGGTGTCGACCTGGGTCAGCGTCGCCACGTACAGCGGCATGATGGGCACCAACACCATCACCCCGAGCGTGGTCACCGCCTGGCAGGCCAGCAGCAGCGCGAGGTTGCGGGAAGACGGAGAGGGGGCGCGCATCGGTCAGGGCAGGCAGGAGCGGAGCGGGTTGTCGATGTGCCCCATGGCGCTGGGCATGCCGGTTCCGAAATGCGAACGGCCGAGCAGCGGCGCGAGCACTTGCTTGAATGGCCAATCGGCTTCGTCCAGCAGGCGGCTTCGGGTCTCGGCGGCGATGTCGTCGGTCAGCGGAACGCGCGCCAGGCAGGCTACCAGCGCCGTGCGGACAAGGCGCCAGCCATATGCCTCTTCCCGGCCGTAGCGCTCGGCCAGCGCGGCGAGAATGGCATACAGGTTGACCTCGATGGCCAGGGTTTGCAGATAGGCCAGCAATTCGCGGGGCGTATTCAGTTCCAGCGTGTTGGGTGTGTTCCGGTCGATCGCGTAGTCCGGCGCTTCGATAGCCCGGGCGTGCAGCAGCGGCCGGCAGATACGCAAGGTGTCGTGGTCGCGCAGGACGATCGTGGAAATCCGTCGTTTCCGGAAAGCGAGCAGCACGTTCTGCCCGTGCAGTTCCGGCATGACGCCTTGCGCAAAGCAGCGCAGACCCAGTTCCAGCAGGATGTCGGCCACTTCGGCGAACAGTTGCCAGGCATCGTTTTCCTGTCCGCTCGGCCCGAGGAGATGGTCGAATGCCGGCAGCGCGCCGTCGGCGGTCACGGCGGGCAGGGCCGCCATCGGGATCAGCGTCGTTTCCGGCAACGGCGGGTAATGGCGAATCAGGCAGGCCAATTCGCCCGCTTCGGCTTCGAGCGCCTCGTGCTGGCGCAGGGCCCACCAACGACTTTCATCGCACAGGCGCAGGTGCGCCGCCAGCCAGTCGTCCCGCTCGCGCAGCCTTTCCAGGCAGGCGCTGGCCTGCACGGCATTATGCAGATAGCGCGGCGGCAAGGTCCGCAGGGCGCCCAGCGCGTTGATCGAGAGCGCCAGTTTGAGATGCGTGTCGGGGCGTCCGACGATGGCGAGCGAGCGCAGCGAGGCAGTGGACAGCGCTTCGCCTGCCGCGGTCTCCAGATCGATGCACGCCGCCAGTTCCGGCGCGGCCATGTGCTGGAGCCGCGCCCATTGCCACGGATGAACGGGCAACCAAAGCCACGCCTCACCGTCGGTGCCGCGGGCGCGGGCTGCCTCGTCGAGTCGGGGGCGGGATGTCGAATCGAGCAGCAGGTCGGCAAGTTGCTGGCCGGCGGCGATGCTGCCGCGTATCTGTTTGCGTGGCACGGCAA